>NZ_JNLQ01000002.1:605138-907707 GCF_000703165.1 Butyrivibrio sp. AE3004 | reverse complement strand
TAAGATACTCTCATATACTGATCTTGAATGCTCGCTCTTTGGAACCATTGAAATGATCACATCACTGTTCTTTGCCAGTTCTACTGAATCTGCACAGGGAACTGCTCCCTTTGATGCAAGCAAATCTACTTTTTCTTTTATAAAATCAAAGCAGTAAACTGTATCGTCGTGCTTTTTCACAATGTTTTCGCACATAGACTCGCCCATTATGCCAAGTCCTATAAATCCGATTTTCATACTAAATTATCTCCAATCTTTTTATATCAGCAGAAGTTCTGCTCACAGCTTTGCCATCGCCGGATGATCACTCAGTTGCTGTGTTGTCCCATGCTTCACAGAATGTGTTAAGTCCCTGATTTGTGTATGCATGCTTCATGCAATCCTGATATACTGCAAGTCCGCAGGTTACGATGTCTGCTCCTGCTACAGCACAGTCAGCGATCTGCTTAGGTGTACGGATTGCTGCACAGATGATCTGTGTCTTACCATAGAAACCATAGTTCTTATAAATCTCAACAATGTTCCTTATGTATTCCTTGCAATCCTCGCCGTTCTGTTCCTTCCAACCGATAAAAGGTGAAACGAAAAGTGAGCCGTTCTTTGCAGGTAAGATAGCCTGTGAAGGTGAGAAGATAAGAGTTACGTTAGTTCTTATGCCTTCCTTCTCAAGGATTCTTGCAGCTGCGATGCCGGGCTCAATTGCCGGAATCTTGATCACGAAGTTAGGACTGAGCTTTGCAACCTTTCTTGCCATCTCTACCATATCTTCTGTTTTGTCAAAATGAGGATTTATCTCAACGGATACCGGGAACTTATCTACCCCTTCAAGTCCCTCTTCTTTTATCCAGTTAGCGATGTCTGTTATAGCAGTCATAAAAGGCTTACCACTGAGCATTATATGTCTCGGATTTGTTGTAACACCGTCAATACCGAATGTGTTGTATGCAAGTTTGATTTCATCAAGTTTTGCACTGTCTAAAAAAAATTTCATTTTTGTTGCCTCCCAAATAAGATTTAATTAAATGTTTTAAGTAATTAAGATGATACCATTTTCGTCAATATAGTCAATATATCTTTCCTTTATTCGCTCTTTTTTTGTCGCTTTGCTTAATGTCTTTAATTTATTTTTGTAATTATTTACTAAAATGTTTCGTAAGTATGCATTTTCGACCATATTATGCACAAAAAGGTCCAAAACACTCATTTTTTAACTTTATTACATACACTTAAAAACAGGGCCGAGATTGCCTACATGCAATCTCAGCCCTGTTTTCACTGTGTATGTATAAGCTTAAAGTATTATCAATCAGAGAACTCCAAAGCCAGGCCATATCAGCATTGTTATATATCCCACTGCTACTGCTATGAGCATTCTCACAAAGGCTACTCCGAGTCCGCTCTTTAAGAGCTTATCCGGATCAAGGCCGTATGAAACAGAGATTGCTCTTACACTCACGGGAAGTATTGATTCAAAGTTCATGGCCATAGCAGTCGTAAATACATAAGGGAGAGGATTTAAGCCCATTTTCTGAGTAACTCCGATGACTATTGGCAGAGTAACCGCTGCTGATACAGTACTGTTTGTCATTTCGGAGATAACACAGGCAAAAAGCGCAAATACAAGTATGGTAAAGAAACCTCCGCTTAAGTTTGCTGATGAAATCATATTTGCAATAGTGTCATTGGCACCTGATCCTGTAAGTATCTGTCCAAGGGCAAGACCGCCGGCAAAAAGAAGGAGCATTCCCCACATAACCTCCTTCTGAGCCTTTTCCCAGGTAAGCAGCATTTCTTTCTTTTCAAACGAAACGATAAGAAAGTTCACAAAACCAAGTATGAGGAACAGATAAGCAGGCACAAGCCCCGGTATAAGGTCAGCATAAAGGGGTCTTACAAATGATCCGAGCATAGCTGCCACAAACAGAACAAGGCTTATCTTTTCATCCTTTTTCATAAGACCAAGGTCTTTATAGCACTTTTCAAAATACTCTCTGGTTCCTTCAAGTGAACTGGTTTTCATTGGCTTTAACAGCATTGTTAAAAGAACTGCCACTGTTGCTATTATCGTGTAAGGCAGCATTCTCGTAATCCAGTCAACGTACATGAATTCCTTACCTGTAAACTCTTCTATAAATGCGATAGCTGTGATATTCATTGCTCCGCCAAGGGGTGTGCCTGCTCCTCCGACCTGAGAACCCCAGGCTATTGCACAGAGAATGGGAGTTGCTGCCTCGCATTTTCTGATATCCTTATAGCCTGCAGCTGCAAGCATTGATACCGCGATGGGAGTAAAAATAGCCACAACCACCACGTTAGGCATCATATTGGACAGTACTACCGCAGCTATAAGCCATACAGTAATCTGTGACTTCATTGAAGGTCCGATGAGCGAGAGTGCCTTTAGTGATATTCTCTTATCGAGTCCTATCTCACTCCATGGAGCCGTGAGAAGGCATGATCCAAATATAAGTATGATGCTGCTTGATGCATATTGTGATATCACATTTTCCATTGGGACTATGTCAAACAAGGCATTTATCACACCGGGAAGAAGTGCTGTTACCGTGATGTCCACTGGTCTTGTAACCCACCAGTAAATCATCCACAGAGCAATACCTATACCCTTTGCTGCCGTAAAATCTATTATTCCTGTCTTTCCGAATCCAAAACTCATAAGTAAAAACAATGCAGGTCCGAGTATCAGATTCACCCCTCTTTTTTTGTCATTCATTATAGCTCTCCTTTGATTAACATTTTTAATCAATTATTGTATTTTTTTACTCATCCGGAGTCGCTGCTCCGAATGAGTATTGTCATTTTCAAAAAGAAAGTGCATTTTCTTTATTCCAAAGCTTATCGTATTTAAAGCCGGTTACCTTTTCACAAACGGCGATTTCCTCCGATGTTATCTCAGAATTATCTTCGCCTCTTCTTCGCTTTATTTCTTTTTTGATCACATCGTATTCTGCCTTGTTCATCGGGAACAGTTTGGCAAATACGATTGTAAGCAGCATTAGCGCGACCGGAAGCCAGATATAAAGCTGTGCAATGCCACTCTGTACTGCTGCGCTCTGCCGCATTTTCTGTGCAGCTATCGTCTCATCATAACCAATAAGAGCAAGGCAGATTCCAATCACGGTTGAACTTAATCCGGTTGCAATTTTTCTGATAAAGGTTGCCATACCGGAAACAGTTGCCGGACGGCTTATAGAAGTAATAAGCTCATCCACATCCGCCATATCTGACAAAATAGCATAAATGCTGACCGAAGCTCCCGCCATACCAAGTCCTATAATGAACGAGCATACCAGGATCATCACAAAGGGAGCACCCTCATATGAGAAGAAAAGAAGTGCAACCGTTGCCAAAATCCTCACAGGGAATCCCAGCAATATAGGAAACTTCTTGGATGTCCTCGGAGCAATTATTGAAAAGATTATAGTTCCGGAGAACTGAGACAGCAGGAGCACTCCCATCATTATGGTAAAACGTCCGCCGGAATAGGCATTAAGCACATCATCAACATAGTATACCGCAAGTCCCGTCACAAAGTCCGCTGCTCCCTGCCCTGCAAGGAATATGCAGATAAAAAGCTTAAAGGAAAAGCTCTTATAAACCGTAAAGGACTGCACAAAACTCTTTCTCAGCGGAACTCTTACCGGTTCCTTTCTCTTTTCCCAGGTTCCGAAAAAAGTAAGAAGGATTACCACCAAGAATACTGCCGAAAATATCATTGCAACAGTAAAATACAAACCTGCATTGGTGTTATCGGTTATGATTATTGTCGGTACAAGTCCTGCCATTATTGCACCAAGACTTGAAAAGACCATTCTTATTCCTGAAAAGCTTCCTCTTTTTGAGTAATCATCGACCATATCAGGTAAAAGTCCGTTGTATGGAACCATCACAATCGTAAAGCCTGTTGAAAAGAGAATGTACATTGCGGCATAGAATATATACTGTCCAAGCGTATCTGTAATTCCCGTGTTCATCCAGAGCATAAGAAACGTAACAGATGACACTATACTTCCTATCAAAATGTAAAAGCGTTTTGCTCCGAACTTCGAACTTGTTCTGTCCACAATATTACCCATTACCGGATCCGTTACCGCATCCCATACTTTTCCGATAAGAGGTATTGTTCCCGCAAGCGCCGGAGACATACCAAGCGCTTTTGTCAAAAATACCGTAAAGAATGTGCTTATGACAACAAAGGCTCCTCCACCGTAAATATCAGCAAGGCCATAAGCGCACTTTGACCAAAAATTATCTTCTCTGTTTTTCCCCATTTTTTTGTAACCCCTTTAATTATTTCCGCAGGATATGCTCCTTAAAAAGTCAGGAAACTATACTTAATAATTTTTCGAATTCTTCCGAATCCTTTCTGATGAACACACACGGTTCTCCAAGAGGTGCATCCACCGTATAATTTCCCTTTCCGTATGTTTTCCCGGAAAAAAGATGTACCCAGGTATCATCTGGCAAAGCTACTTCCCTTCTCTTTTCGTTTGCCTTTAATACCGGTGCGACCAGAATATCCCTACCCAAAAGATATTCGGTTTTATCGCTGTAGCTCCATGTCTCATCGTAATGATAAAAAACAGGCCTCATTACAGGAGTACCGTTTTTAACCGCTTCATCCACAAGTTTCCTTAAATAATCCCCTAAATTATTATGTATCCTTGTGAATCTCGCAGTGTGAGAAAGAAGCTCATCATCTTCATTGTACTGAACATTGTTTCCCGGCTGATTACCTTCATGCGTCCTAAAGAGAGGCGAAAAAGCATTCATTTCCTCCCACCTCATAAGAAGCTCTTTTGACCGCTTCATATGCATGATGGTTGTATATCCGCCGGCATCCGAATGTGTTATGCCATACCCCGACATTGCAAGTGAAAGTGTGGCAGGTATGACGGATGGAAGCCCATCGTCCACAGACCAGTCAACATGCTGATCGCCTGTCCACATCATTGCAGAATCTCCTATAGTTCCCGTAAATCCGGCCCTTGTAAAAAAGAATACCTCATCCCGGGCACCACACTCTTCTATCGCCTCACGATTAAGCCTTGCCCAGATCGCAGGCCATTCATTGTGAAGAACCCCCGGATCACCGTCAAACAAAACAGAATCCACCGGCAGATATTCCCCAAAATCTGCCATCCATCCTCCCATGCCAATTCCGATCATGTTTTCCTTGATCAGGTTCTTATACCACTCGTAGGCTTTAGGATTGGTAAAGTCAACCATTGCCGCAGGAAAAGTTGTGATGGTCACAAGGTAATCCTCACCGTTTTTATCCTTTACGCAGTAGCCGTTTTTCTTTGCGGTCTCGTAAATATCCTTCTCAAGCGCAATAAAAGGATTGATATAACCAAGGAATCTTACACCCTTCTCTTTCCATTCCTTTATTTTTTCCGGAAGCTTTGGATACTGCTTTTCATCATAGCGCCAGTTCCACATAACCTGATAGCCAAATCCCGTACACCTGCATCCGCACCAGTCCTGACACCATACTCCGCATACCTTTGCTCCCGCTTTTTCAAGCTCAGAAAGCTTTCTGTCTACGTTTCCGCAACCATCAAAGCCTTCTTTTACCTTATCCCCATCTCTGACCCAGTCCTGCATGGCGATGATCCCGCCATCATAGATCCAATCCGGAAGCTTTCTCTGACGTCCGAGAACATCAGACAATTTATATGAAAGCTGCGAAAAATCTCTGGCACTCTCGCATATAAGCTTTGGATATTCCTGAGTATATATGCATATCCTATCGGACTTTGAAAAATCAAATTCTCCGAAAGAATTCATAAATACATGTACATAATATCTGTCGGAAGATATGAAGGTTGGCTGCACATAATAAGATTCATACTTATCGAATGAAAGCTTTTTATTGTACCTTGGTCCCCTTATTTTTTCTTTTATTATCTTTTGGGATATTCGTGAGACGTTCTGATGTTCAGCTACCCAGATTCTTACCTTTTGGCCTTTCAGGTCAAACTCGGAATATGTTTCCCCGCATCCGTATATATGCTCCGAAGGATTTGTTCCAAAGCTCAGCCAGAACCTGTTTACAGCTGATGCGCTGCCCGCTTCAGATGTAAGCTCAAGCGCTGTTTTATCCTTATCTTCATCCACATGCAGATGAAGAATTTCCCCTGCTTTTTTACATTGATAAACATAATCAATACTATTTTCCGTTTTTGACTGCCCAATACATTTGCATTTCTCTCTCCATGCAAATTTTTGTTTATATTTAAAGCTTCCTCTCGTCATGGAGAAATGATTTTCTCCCCAGCCGACAGTCAGCTCAATTCCCCTGAAATCTATGATTACCCCTCCTCTGTAAACGATTTTACTTATAATTTTTTACAGCAAAAAGGATTGATTAAATGTTTTAATCAATCCTTTCTCATTCTATATTATGATTTTTGTTTTCTCAATTGTTAATATATTAAGAAAAATCAACCTGATAATTGTGCAAAAATAAGATTCGATTTTTTAATTGCTGTTTGCCATCATAGCAAGGCTTCTGGCAATTGAATCCATAGTATCCGACTTGTTACCTGACTGTCCGTCTGCGATCATAGCCAGGGTTGCGGAGATGTCATTGAGAGACATTACAATGTTTTCCATTGCGGCCTTTGTAATCTCCTCACTATTTCCTTTTTTTACTACCATATCGTACTTTAATGATCTCTGCTGCTGTAAACCTGTTACTTCGGATAATCTGCTCATAGTTAGTACACCCCTTTCGAAAAAATAAATCCTGTTACTAATAACTATAATCTAATACGTGGTAAAAAATCTCTAAAATATCTATTATCAATTGCTTACCATTTTGCTGTATAAGTCTGCCCTGTTCTTATTCCACAATTTGCCCGTAGAACAGAATCTCTTTGTTTGTTTTTCCGGTCATGATTATGAATTTAAAGGGCTCATTTGCGATAAATTCTTTCGGTTCTTCGGGATTCATTGAGGGCGGTGCGCTGCCAAGCATTGTGATAGCACTTGCTGCAGCTGCTTCAATGCCGTTTTCATCCATCAGTATTTTTGTTTTCTGAATCACATCCGAAATATAAAATCCGGAATCCTTACTCATGGCTGTAAAATCGGCCCCGTGTGAAAAGGCGCTTTTAACACCTCGCTTTTCCAGGAATGCAACAAGTTGTCCGCTATCAAGTGAAGTTATGGTATCAAGCTTCGGAATCTTTACATGTACTTTTTCTCTTGTAGCCTGACTTAGCTTATCCTGAATTTCATCGGTATTTCCTATAACAAATACAGCCTCAACATTACCCACCATAGGAAGTACAACAAGCTTAGTGTCATCATCTTCGTAAAAATTAAATCGACTCGTCTGCTCCATGAATACTTTCTTTATATTACATTCATCAAAAGCCTTGAAGTCTCCCTCCTCAGTCAGGTATTCGTCAAATTTGAAAACCCAGGTGGATTTAAGATACAAAGTATTTACAAGAACCATATCCTCAGCTGAAAGGTCATTTGCAATCTGCGGTATAAGGCCGCCTGTACCTTCATTTACCCATTTGTTTACTTCCTGTGTGATTTTGTCCGCAGAAACATCACTTGCTTTTGCCTGATAATTTGTCTCGATATACTTTTTATAGTTCTCCGACACGGTTCCTTTAAGCCTGGTATTATGCCATACAGAATTTAAAAGTTTAAAGGTAAGTCCCCCGCCTGAAGTATCAGGCGCACCGGCAAGCCCCTTATACCACGCATTCATTTCTTCTTCACTTCCAAAGCCTGCTGCCGACAATAGCTCAGCCTTGGTTTCCGAATCCGCTCCGGCAACAGCAAGAGCTATAACTGCTCTGAAAGATGCGGGAGAAATCATGTAATTTTCAATCTCAAATCCCGAAGCCTCAAGAAACTTTACCAAAGAAGTATCAAATTCAGACATTGCTTTAATCTGTCCTTGTTCATCGGAAGATAAATACTCATCATCATCATCTTCTTCCGGTTCCGCATTCTCTGTTACTTCATTTATTTTGGCAGCTTGTGGCTCATCTGCAATTTCATTTATGCCTGCTTCCTCTTCCTGTTCACCCTCAGTTTCATCCATACCATCGCTCTGTGGTGCCTGTTCCTCTCTCATCACTTCGGCTTTATCCTCACTCTCCTCTTTAGACTCACTTTCCTTACTTACAGTGGTCACATTCTTCTCACCTACCGATTTTATTAATATTAGCGACACCACAAATACCACTGCACATATCGCAACTACTATAAGTATTTTCACGATATCATCCATCGTATTTCCTCTCTTTTTCATAACGCTGCGCTCTCCTTGGCCAAAAGCCATGCCATAACATGAACGCTCTGTTGAAAACCTCCGCTTTTTATCAGTCCTTCAATATACTCGGGAGTATTGATCTCCACATTAAGAAATTCTGTATCATCCAGGTTTTGTCCCGATACTTTTCTACAGCCCTTTGCCATATAAACAAAAGCATAATTATCAGCAATTGTAGCATTTGACGGGACGGTTATAAGATGAGTCCAGTCATCTGACTCAAATCCCGTTTCTTCCTTGAGCTCTCTTTTTGCAGCAAGGAGGGCTTCTTCAACATTCTCTTTTCCGTTACCATATTCCCTGCCATCGCTCCTTTCTATACCACCTGCGGGAAACTCTGTAGTTACCTCCCGAATCCCCTGTCTGTACTGTCTTACACAAATAAGATTACCTTCTTCATCAAAAGGAACAATTACAACATAATCCTTTCTGCTGTAGCTGTAGTATGGTTCAAAAACAGTTCCGTCAGGAAACCTGAAGGTCGACTTTCTGAAATCTATCCATTCGTTTTTTATGATGTGCTCTGTTGCTATCTCCTCCCAGGCAAGATCATCACGCTTATTATCTCTGCTATCTTTATACATAAATACTTCTTTCCTTTTAGTTTTTTCAAAGAGCTTTTTTCAATATGTTTAGCCAGGGACTGTTTTCCCATGTTACTACAAAATCCTGGCAGGTTTAAAATCCAAATAATCACCCGAAACAAGGCTGTATTTTATTCCGTCCACATTTCCCATAAGGCTGTCATGGAATCTTTCTTTTCCGTGACAGTGAGCATAAATCACCTGTTCCGCACCGTATGCTTTTGCCATAAGCGTAAATCTGCTTGTTCTCTCCCCTATCTCTGTCGGTGGGTAATGCAAAAACATAATAAATTTTTCAAAGCCCTCTGCCCTTGCTGCTTCAAAAGAATTTTTCAGCCTCTTGGCCTCCCTTTCTATAAGCATATCTGCATGTGCCCTGGTGTCCAGCCCTTCATAGACATAGCCCTTTGTTCCGACTATAGCATAGTCTTTATAGGGATAAAAATTATTTTGTAAAAAGTACAATCTGTCCTTGTAAATATCATTTAACCGCTGCGTCTTTTTGGCATTCCAGAAATTATCGTGATTACCTCTTATCAGAATTTTCCTTCCCGGAAGCCTCTCGATAAATTCAAGATCCATCTCACACAGATCAAGACATTTTCCCCAGCTGTGATCTCCCACAAGCACCAGGGTGTCCTCATCTGTTATCATTTTTGCACAGTTCTTTTCTATCTTTTTTTCATGATTCTTCCACACCTTGCCAAAAATATCCATTGTCTTATCAGACTGAAAAGCAAGATGCAAATCCCCAAGCGCAAATAACGCCATTCATACTCCTCCTACTTATCTTATAAATATATGCAATTACATAGAGCATGTTTTAACTTCCCGTTTTAAAGCCCGGATAGCGCACCAAAACTACCCGGGCTCTCTTTGTGATTCATATAAAATTATTCTCACCTGCTTGCAATAAAAGTTCCTTCATTACATGCGGGAAGATATACCGAATTGTACATTCTCTTGTGCTGATAATTATCCGCATCCGAGAGATTAAAGTAATCATAGACTGTAGGATCCTGATCATCCCAGGTGCAGTCTACATTGTAGAAATTATCCCCTATCTTTATTATATCCCAGGCATGCATCTCTCCTGCGTAACCTACGCAAAGATATGTCGGTACTCCAAGCCTTTGCATGATATACTGAAAGGCCTTGGCATAGCCCGCACAGACTGTGGTATCCCCGACAATCGCGCTATAAGCACTCTGGTCAAGAGGATTGTGTTTGTAGGTAAGCTTATCCGCTAACCGGTCATGTACATAAAGCTCTTTTTCAAGATCATCACCAAGTCCTGCCGCCTCAGCAACTATGGCATCGGCCTTTGCCTGGAACTGCCTGTTCGCAGACGGAATATCTGTAATCCTGTCATAATAGCGAAGACGAAGCTTAATTGCCGTACCATTATAATCATATTCCTGATAAAAAGTCGTATCAAGCCAGAAAAGTTCAGGATGATCAAATACAACACTCAAAAGAACGGTTTGCATGGTATCCATGGAAACCTGCTTTATTGGCCTGAAAGTGGTATTGAGCGAAAGAGTATTGGCATATATCTGTCTGTACAAAGCCTTACCCGTATCGTTAAGTATATGATAATAGGGATAAAACTGAGTATCAAAGGTCAGCCCGTCTCCCAAATTACCGTAATCCGTACTGTTTATTGCCTGCTTTGCAAGTCCGGGATCAGTCAGTTCAATAATTTCCGGTTCAAAGGCTGCATAGCTGCTCTTTCCGGCAGGAATACCCGGAGTATATATTTTATTTCCCTGTTCTTTCAAAGTATCCTGGCTACCGTCGGAAAACGCCTGCTCCTCATCCTCATCAGTCTTCACAACAACGGTGATTCCTTTGCCGGTAACTGCATTTGCTATTGCGTTTGCGGCATTTGCCACATCCTCAACAGTAACATCCTCGCTACCGGGGTTGCTGACTTCCGTCGATTCCAAAGTATCTATGGCATCCGAAATTCCGTTGACGGCATTTGTTATCATATCGCCAAGTGCTGTTGACCCTTCGGAGGCATCCGGAACCTCCTCTTTTTTATTCCTGCCATAGATATAGTCCCAGTCAGGGACCTCCACATAATATTTTTTGGAATTGTCTACCGGAGCTTCCACCTTATCTTCCGGCTTTATAAGCTCATGAATCCACACGCCAATATCGGGATTGATAATACATGCAAGTATTGCTACAACCCCGGCGAAAACAAGCCCCAGTATTCCTGATGCAATGTTCTGTAGTATTTTCATATTCACATCCCTGTTCTTTCTTAACAATGTTGTTCATCCATTAACAACTGCAAAAAGGGAGCATTACGCCCCCTTTCATACATTATTATAGAAAATTATCCGCTTTATTGATATTAAATTATTATAAACTTATCTTACTTTTTTATACAGATAGTAGTTAAACTCTGCACCGTCCCACCCGTAGGTTTCTTTATCACAAAGCTCGTAGTGATCGTTTATGGATTCAGGAATATAGTCCCTTACAAGAACATAGTCAATAAGTCCTTCTTTGACATATCGCTCCTGCTCAAGATAAGGATTGTTTTCAGGCTCCTTTATATTAAGTGTCTGTGTCTGAAACCATCTGCAGGAGGGTACAATATCGCACAGAGTATAAAGCCCCGCATCAAGACAGCCCACATTAAGAAGTGTCGGATTCTCGGTTTCCAATACCCGGTCACGGAATCTGTACATGAAGTAGTCATCTCTACTAACCTTCATAAACGGAACATTCATGGAATTAAAATAAACAAGCAAAACAGCAATCGTAAGAGCCGCAAAAGATAGTAATTTACTTTTATTTTCATTACTATCTTTTAATACATACTCTGTTAAAAGATGTCCTATAAAGGCAAATCCGAAAATCGCAAATACTGACAGTGGAAGTGAGTAATACGGAAGCTCCCTTCCTCCTCCGAAAAATCCCAGGAACATAAATGCAAAAAGCACAGGCACATTCAGCCTGGTCATAAACTTTTGTTTTTTTCCGAAAAATGCATAAATTATTCCGATTATCACAAAAACAAAATACTGCGGATTGTCTCTGATAAGCCAATACAATATTTTTACCATTTGATTTATTCTTCCCATAGTTCCGGGATTAGCACTTTCAACATCCGTATATACAAACACATTTACATATACATATCCCCAGTACCATTCAAATAAAGCCCCTTTTATTCCAAAGTAAATTATCCATGGAATAAAGGTTACAAACATTCCGAAAAGAAACACAAAGCACGCTTTAATCCCATTTACAAATTCTTTGCAGGAAAGAAAGGAAAAGAACACCATCATCATCCAGGCAAAGAAAAAACCAAGTCCGGTAAACTTGATATTCGCTATAAAGCCGGCAAGTAAACCACCTATAAATACATCCTTAAAGGACATAGCCTTCTGCGGATATATGTTTTTAAAATATCTTACCGAAATATACAATCCCCAAATATACAGAGGCAGGCAGATTTCCTCTGCCGATCCGCCCCACCAAAAGCTTCTCGAGCATACAATAACCGCAAAGGTAAGGCACGAAAAACCGGCTGCCGCAATGCTTGTTTTGTAATCACCGTCAGCTCCCGCATCATTTTCATTTCCGATAAAAAGCATTATTATCCTGTAAAAACCTATCACATCCAGAAATCCAAGCACTATTTCGAGAGCAAAAACTCCGATGAATGTAGTGTGAGAAATCAGATATGCAATTCCATACAAAAAATAGAGATACATCCCTTTCTGATCAAAAACATCTCTGTATGGCATTTGGCCGTTGAAGATAGATTTTCCCATTGAAAAATAGCTGTTTGCGTCATCCCAGTTATTAAGCGGGTACAGAAAAGAGGACCTTGTTGCAATCATAAGGCAAAATATTGCCGCTACTAACATATAAAGGTATATTGTAAATTTCTTTTTTCCGGACATCATAAATTGGCTCCGTTCTTCTTATTGATAAACACTAGTATATCACAGCTTGAATTTCTAAACTGCACCGGGCTTAAACAGTTACATTAAAAGTGATCATTTTTAATGTAATTTACGAATTATTACTTATTACAGTGTATATAATATCGTATAATCGTTTTTATTTTACATCTGTATTATAAATATTATTGTTATTTCGATTATATTTATCGTGTATTAAGTAATTAGATTAACACAATTGCGTTATACTTTTACATTATTGCAATCATCAAATCCTTTATTTACTACTTTTATCCTGTTTCTTAAGTTTTTATTTATCAAATTAATATATTAATTAAATACCGCTTTAATTTTCTTTTTCATATTATCAGGTACAATATTAATGTAACATCAACCCTTTAGTGAAAGGAAAAAGTATAATGATCGACTACAACAAAATCAAAGAATTACTTTACAAACGGGGAGGATTAAGTCGCGCTATCATCATGGCTATGCACACCACAAAGCACTATAAGCTAAAAAATGATGAGCTGATATATTTAAGAGATTCCAGAGATCTCTTACGGGACGAAGTCCTTAGATGCTACAGCTACATGGATGAACATGACCAGTTGGAAATATATTTGGACTACAGAGACTGCGTCATTTAATCCAGTATGCCATTTATATTAACTTTACGATGAAAATCCCTTCTGAAGAACAAAATATTCTTCAAAAGGGATTTTTCTTTTTACACTATATTTACATTATTACCACAGTTTAATTCTGTACTGCGTGACAGATGAAACGCCTTCAACTCTGCAGGCTGCACCGATTCCATTATAATTCTCGGTGAGTTTTGGCCATTCCTGCAAATAGATTTTCTGATTTTCAACAAGCGGATAAACTGATATATCTGCCGCAAATGACTCTTCAAGGTGAGCCTTAGCTTCTGAGCCTATAAATCTCTTAAGACCTATCTCCCATTCCTGTCCGGTATAGAAGCTGTCAGCGATCATCTCTCCTGCATGGAAGACTTCCATATCGGATGACGATAACAACTCAGCCCTGTCACCCGCATAACGGATTTTCAGATAAACTTCATCTGTATCTTCGTCAATTCCTGAAACAGTCAGTTTGTACTTTGCAAAATCTCCGTCTGAGCCTTCCTCTGATATTTCAGCTTTCACTTGATTTGTCAGTTCATCTACATATCTGTAATCAGCAAAGTCCATGCTGTCCACCATGTAGGTGTCGCTTACATTTTCTGCATCGGCATGAATAAAACCTATGGGGGTTTCATCAAGGTCAGGCCATACCCTGAAGGATATGGAATACATCTCTCCATCATCCGGAATTTCCGCAAAAATCTCATAGCCGTTCGGATTTCCGTTTTCCAGAACTCCGGCTCTTCTTCTGTTTGTTCCGACTATTCTGTCCACTATCTCATGCTCACAAATAACGAGATGTTCAGCGCCTCTGTCATCCTTTATCTTTATCGCATGCTCAGCCTCATAGCTACTTAGTGTAACTATCTTTATAGCTCCAAGATCTCCTTCTATCTCTGCTGCCGCACTGTCTCTGTCGTCAGCATAGAAAACATAGGCATTCTCTCTTCCTTTCTCGTCATGAAGCTTGCACAGCGGAATCATATTGGCTTTCTTTAAAACAGCATCCTCTCCAATAGGCATGTTAAAAGGATAAAAGAAATAGTCACCGTTTTTGATGTCTCTTACTTCAAATTCGGTTATCACATTGCCTTCTGCATCAAATGCCTTAAGAACAGTATTATCATGGTCTTCCATTTTGTATCTTCTCTGATAATTGTTCACAAACAAAAATCCGCTATTTAAGGTTTCCCCGCATATCTCCTTTGTGACCATTCGAACCGCAGTCCTAAGAGCTGTCAGGTTTTCAGGCTTATCGGGATTACCGGGCTGCGCAACATAAGGCATATCACAAAGATCTGTCCCGAAATCCTTGGTGAACATGGCAAGCCTTCTTACTCTTCTGTAGGTTTCAGACATCTGTCCGTATTCTTTGATCGGAGCATTAAAGTCGTAGGACAATACCGGCAGATCATTCGGATATCCGGTTTTTGTGCTTTCCTGGAGGGTCGAAAGCTTGCCCTCCGGATTTGTACCGCCATGATACATATAATAGCCAAGCAGATTTGCACCGCTTCCCATCTTTACCATACTCATTGCCTCAGTATCTTTTCCTGTTGCAATGCATCTTCTGTGATGTGTGACCTGAAGTCCGCCTCCAAGCTCAGCCGTAAGATACGGGAATTTATCCATATCAAAGGTAATGCCTGCTCCAAGACCATGATCCGATCCTATATTATGATCATTTCTCTCTTTAGTAAAAATATAGTTTCCGCTTGGTTCAATCTCTGTTGTTCTGGGATCCCAGGGTGCTTCACAGTAGCCGCCCATTACAGGAAGCATTCCGCCTGTCACGGCACCGCCCCATCCGGTTGCTGTATAAATCGGAACATCAAATCCTATTTCCACAGCCATATCGTGGAGGGTTCTCATATGTTTTTCACCTTCTTCGCCTCCAAAACCTCCGCAGTGACCATATTCATTTTCAATCTGAACACCTATTATGGGACCTTTATCTTTTAAGAAATATCCCTTAGCCTGCTCATAAATATGCTCATAAAAATTCCTCGCATGTGAAAGGTATTCGGGAGCATTGCTTCTTAATTCGTATCCCTTTTCTTTAGCATCCTCCAAAAGCCAGTCGGGAAATCCTCCGTTCCTGGCTTCTCCGTGTGCCCATGGTCCTATCCTGAGAATGCAGTTTATTCCGACTCTCTTTACTGTTTCCAGAAATTTCCTTAAATTCCTGTCTCCGCTAAAATCAAATTCGCCACGTACCTCCTCATGATGAATCCAAATAGTATATAAGGATACGATGTCCACACCACCGCTCTTCATCTTACAGAGTTCTTCTTCCCAGTATCTGTTTCTGTATCGTGAAAAATGCATTTCTCCCATCACAGGATAGAAGCCTTTACCGTCCACAGTAAGTGACATAGGTGTGTAAGAAAGCTTACTTACATCAGATAGCATATTTTTTCTCTCCTATAATCCAAAGTGTAGCTGTTTTATATTAACCAGACTATATGCTTTCTAAAATCCGGGCAATATAGTCTATAAAGCTAAAAAGCAACTACACTAATATATATTTTGCTTAATTAAGTTAAAAGGGGAGCACTTATTTCGTGCTCTCCTTCATGATCACTTCGTAATTTTTCAGTTTTTGTGATTCGACCTTTTCCCCATCTATAATCTTCATGAGCATTCGGGTTGCAGCAGCTCCGAGATTTCTGTCATCAAAATTAAGTGATGTCACCGGAACGATTGCATTCTCAAGTATATTACTGTTATAGAAGGATGCCAGTCTTAAATCCTCAGGAATTCTGATCTGCACCGACCTGCATATACTCATAACGTATCCCGCAAGCTGATCATCCATGCATACCACACCGTCGACCTTCTTTTCGGCAAGGTTCTTCACTATTTCTGTGAGTCGCTGCTCATTCCCCTGATTAAGGTATATCAGTGATTCATCAACTTTTTTGCCGGACTGTCCGAACGCACTCATAAAGCCTTCATATCTGGTTCGGGTTATCATATGATTCTGCGAACCGCCTATAAGTGCCAGCTTCGTATGTCCTTTTCCTATAAGAATGGATGTGAGCTCTCTGCAGGCATCAAAATGATCATTGTCCACAGTGATGATGTCTTCATCCAAAGATGATCCTATAGCAACAAACGGTATTCCGCTTTTTCTTAAATAATCGGCAGGCTTATCGTCTATGAGCGTTCTTGTAAGGATTACCCCATCGACCTTATGATTGTCGATTATCCTTTTTAAGTTTGAGATCTCTTCCCCAGCCACAACCGATATAACTATATCATAGCTATATCCGCCGGTAACTTCGCTTATTCCGACCAGACACCGCTGAAAAAAAGGAAGGTCAACCAATGCGGAATCTCCGGGCCACACCACAGCTATGTTAAAGGTTCTGCGCTGTGCAAGTCCCTTGGCAACTACGTTGGGTTTGTAATTATTCTGTTCAATGTATTCGAGGACGCGGTTTCTTGTTGCCTCTCCTATTCTTCCTTTCCCTGATATTGCCCGGGATACGGTTGTCTTGGAAACCCCAAGAGCAGCCGCTACATCCTCAATAGTGATTTGATTGCTCATACCATCTCCAAATTTTTATAAGGAAGTTCTGCTCAACCTTTTACAGCACCGCCGGTAACACCTTCGACATAGTACTTCTGAAGGAACATAAACAATATTGTTACAGGAATTGCTATAAGTACGCCGCCGGCACAGAATCTGGTAAAGTATCCCTGATAATCATTTGTATTCATCCATCTGTACATAGCAACGGCTACGTTGTAACTCTTATCATGACCAAAAGCTACATATGATGCAAAAATATAGTCATTCCAAGGTGCCATGAACGCTACCAGGGCTGTATAGATGATGATTGGCTTACTCATAGGAATTGTCATGGTAAAGAATATTCTTGCTCTTGAAGCACCATCAATTCTTGCAGCCTCATCAAGGGCTTTGGGAATAGTATCAAAATATCCTTTACATACATAATATCCCATACCTGAACTTGCAACAGATACCAGAATGAGTCCGGGAATAGCTCCTGCCTGTGTAAGTCCGAATTGTTTAAGAAGGAAATACAGACAGATCATTGTTAAGAATCCCGGGAAAAGACCAAGGATAAGCCAGGACTTCATAAGAAGTGTTCTTCCCGCAAATCTCATTCTTGAAAGCGCATAGCTTACGCAAAGAATAACCATTGTCTGCAGCAGTGAAACAAAAAATGCAATTGTTACCGTGTTTTTATACCATAACAAAAAGTTGGTTTCACCAGAAAACATAAACTTGTAATTATCAAGTGAAAACTGCTTTGGAACGATATAGCTTACCATTCCGCCGTACTCAGTAGCATATGATCTGAAGCTCTGAAGTACAAGTCCCACAAAGGGAAACAGCCAAATAATACATATCAGGATAAGGAATATATAAGCAAAAACATTCCCGATAGCTTTTTTAGTTTTATATCCGGTTTTAATCATTGGAATCCCTCCTCATCCTTTACTGACGGAAGCAGGCCGTATACGCCGAGTGCAAATATTGCAGTTACTATAAATACCATAATACCGATAACGGAAGCCATCTTATAATTGCTGTCATTAACTGTCATCTTATACAGCCATGTAACAAGAAGGTCTGTTGTTCCGGCATTTCCGGCATAACTTATTGTGCCCGGGCCACCTCCTGAAAGAAGGAAAATAACACCAAAGTTGTTAAGGTTACCTGTAAACTGTGTAAGCAGGAAAGGTCCTGTAACAAAAAGCATGTAAGGAAGAGTTATACTCTTAAACATCTGCCAGGGGCTTGCACCGTCTATTCTGGCACTTTCGTATAAGTCTTCAGGTATATTCATCAAAAGACCTGTTGCGATCAACATAAGATACGGGATACCGATCCAGATGTTGATAACAATGATCGTAATTCTCGCAAGCATGGGATTTGACCAAAAAGGTATCGAATTTTCTATAAGTCCGACACTTTTAAGAAATCCGTTTATAAGTCCGTCATTAGCGAACATCTTGGCAACATAAAGAAGTGATACAAACTGTGGAACGGCAATTGTCATAACCAGAATGGTTCTCCACAGCTTCTTGAATTTTATTCCTTTTTTATTTATCAGAATTGCAACAGCAAGTCCAAGGAAATAGTCAATAAAGGTTGCAAAGAAAGCCCACACCAGTGTCCATGCCAAAACCTTAAAGAATGTGGGGCCAAGGCCCTGATTTCCAAATGAAACAAGTTCTTTAAAGTTTTCCAGTCCAACCCAGGTAAACAGGTTAGCCGGCGGCTGATGATTTGAATCATAATTCGTGAACGCTATAAATATCATGAACACGATTGGAAGTACGGTAAATACAAATATTCCCGTTACAGGAAGAAGTAATAATGTCTTATCAAAGTTTTTATCAAATAACGATGTAAAGGTTTCAAGATTTGTAGGAAGCTTCTTACCTGCTTTCAGTGCAAGCTCTTCCTTTCTGTTCTCAGCAACATTCAATCTCCATAATGTAATAATCGCGATTACCGCAAATATTGACAGTACACCAAACAAAAGAATTAAAAAGCTGTTATCGCCATAGACGGTTTTTCTCTTAATCTTCTGAGTTGCTACAGTTCCCAATGTGGTTATCTTGGAAAGATATGCCCAGCCGAATCCTTTTATATACCAGAAAAAAAGGGCTTGTGCCAACATAAGTACAAGACCGATAAGTATCTGTCCTCTTAATATTGGGCCTAGTCCCATTATGATAAATGAAAGCTTTGTTTTTATATCGCCTTCTTTAAATGTAAGCCCGATCATCTTAAGGTCATTACCGAGTGCACTTAAGAGCGTGGCCAAAGTTACTTTATTCTTTGTTTTTGAGCCGTGTGCCATTCCTGGCCTCCCTTCTTTACTATGGCGCTAAAAAATCATCCCTTTAATAAGGGCCCGGGACGAAACAGTTCCCGAGCCCTTTCAAATGGTTCATTTCTTCTAAACAGACTTAAATCATTTTGCGTAAGACTCACAGGTTGTCTGGAAATCTTCAAGAGCCTTCTTAACGTCATCGTCTGAAGCGTCTGCAGGGATTTCGCCTGAAATTACAGAGTCACCAAGTGATGTAGCAAGGCTCCAGTAATCTCCGGGATACTGGCCCTGAGGGATAGCAAACTTGAGCTGCTCGCCAAGAGCTGTAAGTGCTTCGTCAGCCTTAACCTCATCAGCACCCTGTGCCTTAAGGTTTGAAGGGCCCCAACCTACTGCATTGAATCTTGCAAGCTGAACTTCTTCGCTTGCAAGGTAATCAGCAAGAGCATCACATACAGCAAGCTTGTTCTCATCTTCCTGAGGCTTTACACCAAGAAGCTTATATCCGCCAAAGCCTGAAAGCTGATATTCTTTTCCGTCAGAACCTGTAAATGTAGGAAGCTTAGCGCATGCATAATTGTCACCAAACAGTTCCTTAGCTGCCTCTGCATCCCATGTACCATCAACGATTGCTGCAACATCTGTTGCTGATGAAATTGATGAACCATTCTGGAATGACTTTGTGTTTGCAAGCTCGATGATTTCCTTAAGAGCAACTACACCTTCATCACTTGCGTATGTTGAATTGCACTTTGTGAAGTTACCGTCATTGTCTGTATCATATGTAAGCTCAGCACCTGTTCCGAAGAAGAACGCTGTCTGATACCAGCCTGAGTTAACTTCGAAATAGAAGTTCTTTCCTGCAGCTTCACACTGCTCAGAGATACCTTCAAGAGTAGAAGGATCTGTTACAACGCTCTTATCATAGTAAAGGAAGTAGCCATTATCAGCTGTAAGGGGATAAGCATAAAGTGTGTCACCAACTGTTGCTGCTGAAACAGCACCTGCGTCATTATCTGCCTTAATCTTCTCTGCATTTGAATCTTCAACAACTTCAAGTGCACCTGCTGAAACAAGTCTTGCAATCTGATCCTGAGCAAAACCGTAAATATCTGCACCGGCCTCAACGTCTGTGATCATGTTGCCTGCTGCATCACCTTCACCTGTTGCCTCAACAGTTGCTGTGTATCCTGCAAACTGAGGGTTCTCTTCGATGAATTTGTCGAACTGTTCCTTTGTAAAGTCTACTACATTATCTGCAACCCAGATTTTGATCTCGCCTGTGCCGTAATCAACATCTTCTGCAGCTGCTGTGTCTTCTGAAGTCTCTTCAGCAGTTTCTTCTGTTGTTTCTTCTGCAGTCTCTTCTGTTGCTTCTTCTGTTGCTTCTTCTGTTGCAGCTTCCTCAGCTGTAGTCTCTGTGCTCTCAGCAGTATCTGCAGCAGGCTCAGCACTGCCACCGTTAGAACCGCAAGCAGTAAGCATTGAAGCAGCCATTGCTGTTGTCAACAAAACTGATACCAATTTCTTTTTCATTTCATTTCCTCCGTTTTTTCACCTTCACAAGAAAAGGTTTTGTTGTCCGTGCGAATTGTTCAAATTGCGCAATCGGTTGTTCTGAAAGTAATTGTAATTCCCTTTCTTTTTATCGTCAATGGTGCATTTTCAACAAACGTAAAACGTTTTCCTTATACACATTAACCAATTTCGTTTCCGGTAACGACATCCTTGATTAGCACAATGCGCAACCGATTATCCTAGCGTAATTACTGCGTTGGTATCGTTTCCAATAGATTTATTTTTAGTTTTATCTTTTATATTCTTTTTCGCATATCGTTTAACCTATTATCCTGTTTTTAACTTTTAAACTTGTGCATAAATACTGCATTTATTCTTGGTAAAACATATAACCTACGTTTACCTTTTCAGTTTTTTTGCAGAAATTATGATTATCGGTTGCGAAACTTTGTTGCAACGATATAACATTTATGACACTTTTTTATAAAAACCTGTCCCATTTTGGGATACAAAACCGGATATACATAGCTCAACAAGTCCGTTCATTACTTCAGAAACATTCATTTCCATCCCGCTTGCAACAACCTTTTCAAAAATAACCGATGATGTCTGAGGGTAAAAATCAAGCACTCTGTAGATAATCTTCTGTTTTTCAGACATGGAAAGCATTTCTTCGCACTCTCCGGTTTTAAAGTTCCGGTTATCCTCATTCAGCTTCGGAAGCTTTTTGAATAGTTCTTTTCTAAGATAAGATGCTATATCCTCCGGCGAAGATGCTATGCCTGCTCCCTGCCTTATCAGTGAATTACAGCCGTAGCTTAAGCTATCATTTATCCTACCCGGAAGCGCAAAGACTTCTCTCCCCTGTTCAAGTGCCATATCAACGGTAATAAGTGTCCCACTCTTTTCTCTTGCTTCAATAACAAGTACTGCATCCGACAATCCACTGATTATTCTGTTTCTGGGTGGAAAAAATTGTGGCTTTGGTGCTGTCCCCGGAACATACTCTGATATGATTCCTCCCTGAGTGATAAGCGCATCATAGAGCATTCGGTTTTCCTCCGGGTAACAGACATCCACTCCGCTTCCAAGCACCGCAAAGGACAATCCTCCGGAATTTATTGCTGCAGTTTGCGAAATACCATCTATTCCTCTCGCCATACCGCTGATTATCTGAATTCCAGCCAAAGCCAGCTTTTCTCCGAAAAGTCTTGCCGCATATCTGCCGTATTCGGAGCTGTTTCTTGCTCCTATAATTGAAACCGACGGTTTAAGCTCATCAGGGAGTTTGCCAATGCAATAAAGTGCAAAAGGTGCATCAGGTATATCCTTTAATCGCGCGGGATATTCCTCTGAAAAATAAGGATAAAAATCTATTCCCCTGTTGTAGAGATACTCGTATTCAGCTTCCACATCCCATTTTTTCTTTTGCTTTAAAAACATAGAAAGCTGCTTTGCCGTTACATACTTTGCAAGAGTTTCCTCTTTTACGTTATATATGTCCTTACAGCTCCCAAATTCCTCCATTAGTCTAAAGAGTGTTTTATTCCCCCAATACGGAACGTTATGAAGCATGTATGCGTAAGCATTTTCTTTCATCACAAAGCCCCTCCTCTCACAGCTATCCTGATTTCCGCATCCGTACCGCTTTTACTAAAGTATTTTGAATCCATCATTCTGTAGCAGGCTGCCTCAGAAAGATGTGCAGCTTCTATCCTTTCAGATCCGTCCAGATCCGCAATTGTTCTTGCAACCCTCAGCACTTTATGATAAGCACGGGCTGACAGATCCATGGTGGTGAAAATTCTTTCCATAAGGCGTTGTTCCTGCATTCCCAGCTTGCAATATTTCTGTATCTGCAAAGGGCTCATTTCCGAGTTGAATCTTATTCCCTCTCTTTCAAATCTCTTTCCCTGTATCTTAGTTGCTCTGATAACTCTTTTTCTTATATCCGCACTACTCTCATTGCACGCTCCGCTATGACTTAGCTCTCCCACATCTATTTTGGCCGCCTCTATACATATGTCTATCCTGTCCAGAATCGGTCCGGATATTCTTCCAAGATATCTGGTTATCTCATTTTCGGAGCATTTACATTTATTCAGATCCGGATAGTATCCGCAGGGACATGGATTCATCGCACCTACGAGAAGTATATCCGCAGGATATGAAAAGTTTCCTCCGCTCCTTGCAATATGCACTTCTCTGTCCTCAAGTGGCTGCCTTAATAGATTCAGAGTGTTTCTCTTAAACTCAGCCATCTCATCAAGAAACATCACTCCTCTGTGCGAAAGTGATATAACACCGGGATGCGGAACACTACCGCCTCCCGCAAGAGCTGCCTCTGTTATTGAATGATGCGGACTCATAAAAGGTCTTCTCGTTATAAGTGTCTCTCCCTTTTTAAGCATACCCGCAACACTGTAAATTGAGGAAACCTCAAGTGCCTCATCCCTTGACAGTGGCGGCATGATTGAGGGGATTCTTTTTGCAACCATACTTTTTCCGGATCCCGGAGGACCGATGAGAAGAATGTGATGATAGCCTGCAGCAGCAATTTCAACCGCCCTCTTAACGGCGGATTGCCCGTTCACTTCAGAAAAATCCATCCCTCCAAGATTCATCTCCATCCCATTTTGGTCAGTGAAAAGTTCATCTATATCAACAACTGTGGGTTCAATCAGACTATCTCTGTCTGCTGCCTCTGACTTTAAGTATGCCGCTGCCTCTGAAAGCGAACTTACACCGATTATTTTCATTCCACTGACCACAGCCCCTTCCCCGGCATTGTCCCGAGGTAAGATGCAGGTCTTATACCCCTTACCAAAAGCATGCGTTACCATAGGCAGCACGCCGCTTACCGCTTTAACTTCTCCGTCAAGTCCGAGCTCACCTATAACCAGCGTATCCTTAAGACTATCGGGATCTATTTCCCCTATAGCAGTGAGTATTCCGATTGCAACAGGCAGATCAACTGCTATTCCTGACTTTCTGATATCTGCCGGTGACAGATTCACCGTTATTCTCATAGGCGGAAGCGGATACCCTGCATTTTTCAAGGCAACTCTAACTCTCTCGGATGCTTCCTTAACTTCACCGCTCATAAATCCAACCATATTGAACATCGGAAGTCCGTCTGAGGTATCAACCTCAACCTGCATCAGATACGGCATGATTCCCTTTACCGCACCTGAAACTACTGTACTGAACATAATAAATACTCCTTTCGAAACGCAAAAAGCGCACAAAAAGGATTGCTTCAAAAATAAAACAAAATTCAAAGGAAAAAGCGGAGATTTTCCGCATGAAAAACAAACGCATAAAGCGCTAGATAATTATATCGTATATAAATATTTTTTCAAGGATGATTTTATCATCTGAGTATCTTGTTCTGCATTATATCAGGATCCTGAGCATATTGAATTGCCATGTCTCTGGAGATTTTGCCGCTTCTGCAAAGCTCAATAATAGCCTCATCCATGGTAATCATTCCAAGCTTTCTGTTGGTCTGCATAATAGTAATAAGCTGGTGTGTTTTTCCTTCACGGATCATGTTTCTTACAGCGGAATTTACATGCATGACTTCAAAAGCAGCCACTCTGGCTTCTCCGTCTGTTGTCGGAATAAGCTGCTGTGAAATAACCGCTTCAAGAACATTTGCAAGCTGAATTCTTATCTGTTGCTGCTGATGAGGCGGAAAAACATCTATTATTCTGTCTACAGTACTTGCAGCACCTATTGTATGAAGTGTTGATAAAACAAGATGTCCTGTTTCTGCTGCTGTAATAGCAGTACTTATGGTCTCAAGATCACGCATCTCCCCTACAAGAATTACATCAGGATCTTCACGTAGTGCTGCACGAAGCGCATTTGCATAGTTATCGCTGTCAAGTCCGACTTCTCGCTGGTTAACAATTGATTTATTGTGCTGGTACAAAAACTCAATAGGATCTTCAAGAGTTATAATATGAGCTTCTTTGTTGTTATTGATCATATCAATTATTGAAGCCAGTGTCGTGGATTTTCCGGAGCCTGTAGGGCCTGTTACCAGGACAAGTCCGCGCTGCCTCTGATAAAGATTAACAACAGACTTGGGAATTCCAAGGGTTTCCGGGTCGGGAATAGTTGTTTCAACAAGTCTTATTGCCATGGCAATAGAACCTCTCTGTTTAAAAACATTGAGTCTGAAACGTCCAAGTCCCATTATAGAAAATGACATGTCATGTTGCCCGTTTGCTTCAAGAAGTTCCTTCTGCTTAATGCTCATTATCGCATCAGCTATTTCCTGTGTATCGGCAGGAAGCATTCTCTGATATCCCTCAAGAGCTATCAGTTTTCCGTTAACACGCATCTTTGGCGGAATACCTACAGTAATATGAACATCCGAAGCACCGGATTCTTTAGCTATTTTTAGAATATCATCAATCCTTGACATTTTCTTACCCCCGGTAATCGACCTAAGTAGTACCGCTTGCTGCAGATTTTCCAGGTCAGTTAATAGTTTTGGCAATGCATATAATAATCTATCCTTATCATGAATTTATAGGTAGCCAAAGTCAACGAAATGACAATGAAAATAAGATAAAATTTAGATTAAAAAGACTGCCACACCGACAATAGTATGGCAGCCTCAAAATACAACTCAAAATTTTAAATGTTTTGCTTATGCCATCAGCATACGGAACATCTCGATAACCTGCTCCTTGGTTGCTTCTCTCGGATTTCCGGGATAGCATGCATCATTCAAAGCATCTGTTGCAAGAATATCAAGGTCTTCTTCCTTGATCTTATCAAGTGTCTTCGGAATTCCAACATCCTCAGAAAGCTTCTTAACTGCATTTATAGCTGCATCTCTGTACTCTTCCTGTGACATGCTGTCGACACCTTCAACACCCATAGCACGTGCAACTTCTCTAAGTCTCTCGCCTGTATACTCACGGTTGAACTCCATTGAAATAGGCAGAAACATTGCGCATGCTACTCCGTGAGGTGTATCGTAATGTGCGGAAAGTGTATGTGCCATTGCATGGTCGATACCAAGGCCTACGTTTGAGAAGCCCATTCCTGCAATGTACTGACCAAGAGCCATTCCCTCACGACCTTCCTTTGTATTTTCAACAGCCCCGCGAAGATTCTTGGAAATGAGACGGATAGCCTCAAGATGGAACATATCTGTCATCTCCCATGCAGCTCTTGTTGTGTAGCCTTCGATAGCATGTGTAAGAGCATCCATACCTGTAGCAGCTGTAAGTCCCTTAGGCATTGAAGACATCATCTCAGGGTCAACTATAGCAACGATGGGCATATCATGTGTATCAACACATACAAATTTTCTCTCTTTTTCAACATCAGTGATAACGTAGTTGATCGTTACCTCAGCTGCTGTTCCGGCTGTTGTAGGAATCGCAATAATCGGAACGCAGGGATTCTTTGTGGGTGCAACACCCTCAAGTGAACGTACATCAGCAAATTCGGGATTTGTGATAATGATACCGATTGCCTTTGAAGTGTCCATGGATGAACCACCGCCTACGGCTACGATACAATCAGCACCTGATTTCTTAAATGCTTCAACACCGTTCTTTACATTTTCTATTGTGGGGTTGGGTTTGATGTCGGAATATATCTCATAAGGAATCTTAGCTTCATCGAGAAGATCTGTAACCTTACCTGTAACTCCAAATTTTATAAGATCAGGATCTGAAGCAACAAAAGCCTTCTTAAATCCATTATTGTTAATTTCGGTAACAACTTCCTTGATGGCACCTGCTCCATGATAAGATGTGCCGTTTAATGAAATTCTGTTTGCCATAATACTATGTCCTCCAAACTTTTTAATTATTCCTCCCATGTTACACAGGATTCTTTCACCATTTATTAGCATAGCATTTAAGCGAATTTAACATAAGTTACACTTTACAGAATTTGTTCCATCTCAAAAATAAAACAGACCACAGATGCAATTATGCCAAGCTTCGAAAATTCATACCACAGGTGAAATTATACCAAGCTTGGAAAAAATGCCTGCCAGATGCTCCGGCATGGCATCAATCATCAGATCCGCAAGCTCCTCCTCCGATTCCTTCATTCCCTTAAGTACCCATTGAACTGTCATATAAATCGACGCCTGACAGTACATTTCGAGTAGCTTTCTTGTCCTTTTATCAGGAAGCTCACCAGTTTTTACTCTTATAAGTTTGCAATAAAACTCATATATCATAATAAAATCATGTTCTTTAAGATTGTTCTGCTCATCAAATCTAAATGCTGCCAAAAAGAATACCCGCTCAGCCTTTATGTATTTAAATTTCTTTATAAGCCCTTCCCTTAGGTCTTCTTTACTTCCCATCTCGTTAAAGGATTGTTCAAGAAGCCTGTCGAAATACCAGTTTATAAGATCATACTTATCAATAAAATTCCTGTAAAAGGTCTGCCTTGAAACCCCGCATACATCAACAATCTGTCTGACGGTTATACTTTCCACAGAGGTTGTTTTCATGCATTCCTTTATAGCCTCTGCAAGTCTGTACTTGCTGTCCTTTAACTTGTCCATTTTTTGCATCCGATAACCTTTCCTGTTTTCAAAACAATAGTATTGTATCACAGCGCGGTTATAAACACCCCTAAATTGCGAAAATAAAGCGTGTACTCAGGCTTATTTTATAGTAAAATTGTGGACTAGAGGGAAAACCAAACCAGAATGGTCCAAGGCGTCCTGCGCACGTGATGCCACCACCATTCGAAGAAAAGGGGAAATAGTATGAAAAAAGCAAAATTGTTCTTATGTCTTGCGCTTTTATGCGCATTTTTCTGTGTGCCCTGTACAGCTTCTTTTGTGTCAAAGGCATACTCGTCCAATTTGATATTTTCAAATGTAACCTCAAAATCCATCACCATTGACTTTAACGCGACCATGGCTGAAATACGCAAAGAATGCGTAAATGGCGTTTGTAATGACTATACTGTAAAGCTTAGGATCGTAAATATCAAAAACCAATATGACTGCCTATTGAAAACAGTAACTGTTCCCGGCGATAGCGCAACATATACATTCTCAGATCTTAATTCCGGAAGGCAGTATGAAGTTGAGTTTAACTACACCTGTGAAGGTACAAAATACACTATCAGCGGTTGCCGTGCAGGAAGAATAACCACAAGGCGTTCAGATAAAGGTTATACCATGAATCATATCGGCTCCACAGATACAGCCTTAGCCATATCCTATCAGGACGCTTACAATAAATTCTTAAGCGATTGTCAATCCAGAAAATGGACCGGCATATATGGCCAACAACCATATTTTGGCATTGCTGCCGAAGGTAAAAGCACCAATACCAAACAGGCTCTAAGTAAAGCAAAAAAGGACGCGCTGCAAGGCAATTACAAATATTGTTATAACAAGAAGATGATATTGAAAGGATTAAAACCCAATACCTGCTATGCTGTATTTATGGTACTGCCCTATACTTACAAAAACGAATACGGCGTATCTCAAAGCGGCGATGAATACTTTGAGCTTACAGGTATAAAGACCGACTCCCAAGGTGCGTATTCCTCAGATGATGTCGGAGATACATCAAACGCAAAATGCACTAAAAACAACAATTTGGATCAGGCCTATTCCAATTTATCCATCGTAACCAATAACTCAGTCTGTCGTAAATATGCTGATTATGATGTTACAACCGGAAGTGATTCAATCACCCTGGATTGGTCCAAATATAGTTCAGTCACAAAGCCGGGCGGAGGAAAAAACAGTTTTCTCGTAACCTGTGTTGAGGATACGGCTTACGATGCCTTTGCTGATATGGATAAAAACGGATATTATAATAACTTCGGCCCCAATATGAGAAAAGCTGTCAAGCAGGCAGCAAAAGCCACCAATAAAAACACTGTTTCAAAAGGTAAGACAAGTTATACGTTCAAAAACCTCAAGCCGGGAACACGATATTGCGTGGTACTAAAATGCGGCTGTAATGCCTCGTCTTATAAAACGAATACCTGCTATATCCTAAAAAAGATATATACAAGCGGGGGAAATGTAATAGATGAAAAGAAATATCTAAATGAGAATGTTTCCGCCGGTTATATGTTTGACGTTTCTTCAAAGCGTGAAGGCAATACCGCTCTTTTGGACTGGACGGATGCTCGAAACAAATTCATGTCTCTGGATGTCTTTAAAAAAATTCCTGTAAGAGAATACTCCAATTGCACAACCTACCTTCATTACAAGGAAATTCCAAATGGTGCGGATAACAGAGCTGTAGACAAAATATATTACACTCTGTACAACGGCGAGGCATATGGTATAAGCCTGCCATCGACAAAATTCCGCGTATATGGACTTGATCCGTCCAAAAAATATGTGTTCTGCATAAGACTAAGCTTTGATTACATGGCTAACGGTGAGAAGCACAGTCTGTATGAGAACTTCTATGCAGATGAAACAGGTATGAATTACAGAAAAAAGGAGAAGCTTGGGCTTACCAAATCTAATCCCGCTCCAGTCCCCAAAATTATCGTTCCGACAGACGATGATACAAAAGAAGATTCGAAGGATGATGGATACAGCTATAATCAGGCCAAATCGCCCGTAGCAAATACCACTCCCGCAGGTAAATCAGGATCACCGGAAGCAGTAAATACTCCCGCCCATCTGATACTGATCGGCAAAAAGGAAGACAATAAAGCACATATTTACGTAGACAAAAATAGGCTAAAAGCTTCAGAGCTCAAAAAGTCCAAGAAGTTCGTTACTATTAAGGTCGAGAATTCAGAGGGAAAAATTTCGATTAAAAACATCTCCTCTGCTAAGCTGAAAAATAACGTAAAATTCAAGATTAATGGCCGTAAGATCAGCGTAAAATTCAAGAAAGGCTCGCCAAAAGGAACTTACAAATTCAAAGTTACCGTAAAAGCCAAAGGAAACATAAAGAAAACAGTACAAACAGTAAAAGTAGTAGTAAAGTAATTTAAATCCCTCAAAGCAGATTTTTATCAAAACCTGCTTTGAGGGATTTTTACTCATCATCGATCAAAAACTTAGCCATGCAGTAATTACTAATATCAATCCCGCGTGATGTAAGTCTTAACATATCATCCTTTTTTTCCATAAGATCCTTGTCTGTAAGCTCTTTTATAACATCTGCATAGATTTCTTCTATATTTCTTCCAAATCTGTTTTTGAAATTACTGATGCTTACACCTTCAATCATACGAAGTCCAAGAAACATGAATTCCTCCATCTGTGACTTCATGTCAAGAATCCTGGCATCTTCGCGTATCAAAGATGTAGTCATGCAGCCTTCATCAGTTTGCTTTGTCTTAAGCAGGGCATCCAGATATTTCCTAAAATCTCTTGTATTATTATATCTTATCCCTTTCATAAGGGATGCTGCCCCAAGCCCAAAGCCTATATAATCTCCGCCTTGCCAATATCTCTTATTATGTATGCATTCATATCCATCCGTCGCATAATTGGATATCTCATACCGGTGATAGTCTCTACCGCCAAGTATCATCTTTGTGCGGTAATACATTTCCCTTTCGGTATCTTCATCAGGAAGCGGCGATATCTGTACGCGTAAATGTCCCGTTTCACTACTTTTCTCTTCTCCGTACATCTCGTAAAACGGTGTTCCCTCTTCTATGATGAGACTATATGCAGAAATGTGCTCCGGCTTTTGATCAAGCGAAAGTACAAAATTAAGACTTTCCTCCCAGTCTGCAAGACTTTGTCCAGGAAGTGCGCTCATAAGATCCACGTTTATATTTTCAAAGCCTGCTTTTCTGGCATTTTTGTAGCACTCTTCAAACTGCACAAGGGTATGTATCCTGCCCAATCTTTTAAGTTCCTCATCCTTTGCTGACTGAAGCCCTATGCTGATTCTGTTTATTCCTGATTTGCGATATATCTTCAAAGCCTCAAAATCCGCGGTTCCCGGATTGCATTCAATCGTTATTTCCGCATTTTTTGCAAGTCTGTATTTTTCCCGGACAAGTCTCATTACATCTTCAATAAAATTCGGTGCTACCGATGTGGGAGTCCCACCGCCGAAGAAAACAGAAACGACTTCATACTCAGAGCATTCGGGTGCACTTTCCGCTATTTCTTTTTTCAAAGCATCAAAATAAAGCGCCTGCTGTTTCCTCCCCTCCAGAAAGGAGAGGAAGTCGCAATACAAGCACTTCTGTAAACAAAAAGGTATATGAATGTATATTCCAAGTGATGTCATATATTTATCAATTTCCTTCATCCAGCTTAAGAACACTAAGGAATGCCTGCTGAGGAATTTCCACGCTACCGATCTGACGCATTTTCTTTTTGCCTTCCTTCTGTTTTTCAAGAAGTTTTCTCTTACGGCTGATATCACCACCATAGCACTTTGCGAGGACATCCTTCCTCATTGCTCTTACAGTCTCTCTGGCAATTACCTTTCCTCCGATTGCTGCCTGAATCGGGATTTCAAACAAATGTCTCGGTATCTCACCCTTAAGCTTCTCACACATCTTGCGTCCACGGTCATAGGCGCCGTCCTTATGAACTATAAATGATAATGCATCAACCTGCTCATGATTGATCAGTATATCAAGCTTAACAAGTGAAGACTCTTCATATCCTTTGATTTCATAATCAAAAGAAGCATATCCTCTGGATCTGGATTTTAGCGCATCAAAGAAATCATAAATAATTTCATTAAGAGGCAGCTCATATTTAAGCACAGCTCTTGTAGCCTCGATATATTCGGTACTTATGTATCTGCCGCGTCTCTCCTGGCAAAGCTGCATGATTGAGCCCACATAGTCCGTGGTAACCATAATCTCACCATTTACTATAGGCTCTTCCATGTACTCAATCTCAGCAGGATCGGGGAGATTGGCCGGATTTGTCAGATCAAAGACCGTACCATCTGTTTTGTGAACCTTATATACAACTCCGGGAGCTGTAGTCACAAGGTCAAGATTATACTCTCTCTCAAGTCTCTCCTGTATAACTTCAAGATGCAAAAGTCCAAGGAAGCCTGCTCTGAATCCAAAGCCCAGTGCCTGTGATGTCTCCGGCTCATAAAACAAAGAAGCATCATTAAGCTGCAGTTTTTCCAGAGCATCACGAAGCTCCGGATATCTGGCAGTATCAGCCGGATAAAGGCCACAGTAAACCATAGGCATAACCTTTTTATATCCGGGAAGTGCCTCATCACAAGGATTATCCACTGATGTTACGGTATCACCCACACGGGCATCCTGAATATTTTTTATGGATGCGGTAAAGTATCCAACGGTTCCTGCAGAAAGCTCATCGCAGGGAATAAACTGACCGGGGCCGAAATATCCAACCTCAACAACTTCCCATGAAGCTCCTGAAGCCATGCATTTAGCAGTCATGCCTTTTTTAAGGACACCGTCCCTTACTCTGACAAATACGATAACACCGCGGTAAGAATCATAAACCGAATCAAAAATAAGTGCTTTCAGAGGCGCTTTTGCATCACCTGTAGGCGCCGGAATCTTGTGTACAACAGACTCAAGTACTTCCTCTATACCGGTTCCAAGCTTCGCAGATACAAGCGGTGCATCATGTGCCTCAATACCGATCACATCCTCTATCTCTTCCTTAACTTCATCAGGTCTCGCACTCGGAAGATCTATTTTATTTATTACAGGAAAAACATCCAAATCATGGTCAAGAGCAAGATACACATTGGCCAGGGTCTGTGCCTCAACGCCTTGAGTAGCATCAACTACAAGAATTGCGCCATCGCAAGCTGCCAGACTTCGCGATACCTCATATCCAAAGTCTACGTGACCGGGAGTATCTATCATATTGAAAACATACTCCTCGCCATCCTTAGCCTTATAAATCATGCGGACTGCCTGAGATTTTATTGTAATTCCTCTCTCCCTTTCTATCTCCATATTATCGAGAACCTGATTCTGCATCTCCCGGCTTGTGAGGACACCTGTGGTCTCTATCATACGGTCTGCAAGTGTAGACTTACCATGATCTATATGTGCTACAATACAAAAATTTCTTATTTTACTCTGATCAAATTCTGCCATCTTACTCCAAATTCCATTCTGATAATTCAATTAAGCTATAGTTTTTATCATATAGAAATTACTCTAAAAGATAAAAAACCATGAATTATGATACCATAACCACACTGTTTTTCACAATGCCGGAAAAATAGCTCTCAGTAAATGCGCCCATTTTCATCAAATTACTTGACATAATGCACTCAAGTGGATAAAATATTTTGGTGTATGTGGCATTGACTGTCCGTGTCCGGTTTCATAGCCATATAACTTAGATGACAATTCAATTTTTTAGTAATATTTATGGAGGAAGTTATGGCTAATATCAAATCTGCCAAGAAGAGAATTCTTACAAATCAGAAGAAGGCTGCTAGAAATCAGGCTGTAAAGTCTGGCGTTAAGACAGCAATCAAGAAGGTTAGAACAGCAATCGAGGCTGGTAACAAGGAAGAGGCTGCTAAGGCACTTCTTGCTGCTACATCAGCAATTGATAAGGCTGAGTCAAAGGGCGTTTTCAAGAAGAACACTGCTTCTAGAAAAGTTTCTCGTCTTGCTCAGGCTGTTAACAAGATTCAGTAATTTATATATAAGATTATACAGAAATACCTCAGATATCTTCTCACCGATATCTGAGGTTTTTTTATTCTCATCTATACGTTTCTCCAAGAAAAACATAATCTATGCTTTTTCAATCTACTACCGCTTTGTTGCTTTAGCCCTTATAACGTAAGATGCGCCCCTCTTTTAACGAGGGACGCATTCAGTAAGACTATTATTTTCTGAGAAAAAAGTAAAGTAACGACACAAAACAAAAGCGTTATCCAAAAGAAGGATTCAGACCTCCGGATTGGAAAAATCAATTACCGGATTGGCAGGTTCCGTAACATGCTCAAGCTCTACTACACTAAGAAGCGGTCCCTCTCCCTGATATTCGGGAACAAGTGCTTTTCTCACTTTGGCCGTAACCTTTATCCATTCTTTTTCCTTGAGCTTTTGAGCATCCTCATACTCACACTTAAAACCAAGGAACTGCATGTCCTCTGCACAGCATGTCATAGCCATTCTTCCCGGAACAAAAGCATTGTCCGCCATATCAAAAGGCTTTGCAACCATTGCAGTAAATCTGACTGTTTTTCCTTCATAACGGTCCACATGCTCAAGAGCATCAAGATAAAACATTCCATATCCAAAATTGTTGAGTTCTATTGGATCTGCATTTAAATCAAAAGGAAGATCTTCATCAAGTGTTACATCAACCTCGCCGTTCATATCCTCGAAAATAATGTCTGCCTTCTGATTGATTGCCTTTACATTTCTCTTAAAAGTCGCAAGGTCTTCTATTCCATCGCATCTGTTAAACAGAATAAGTTCTGAATTTCTAAGCTGCTCCGAGAGAAGTGATTTCATATTTGTAAAATAAAGCTCAAAGCTTGATGCATCGATTATTGTAATTTGCTGTTCAAGCCTCCAGGCTTTGGGCAGACGGAAGTTTTTAAAATTCCACATGCCGTTGTACTCAATAAGCACTCTCTCAGGATCATATTTTGCTTCCAGCGCCATCAAAGTAGCCGGTGTAAAGTCTTCCTCTTCCTCTATTGTTTCAAGAACAGTATTGGTCATAGTGAGTAATTTTTCATCATATTCATTCTCACCTTCCTCGCAAACAATAAGAAGAGTCTGTCCCTTTGTTTTAAAGTAGGGTTGTGCAAGAGTGTACTTGAAAAAGTCGGTCTTGCCACTATCAAGAAATCCATTTATTACATATACCGGTTTCATTTTCTTTTCTCTTTTCCTTCCAAACATTGATAATTCTGCCATGAGGCAGACTCCTTCCAGTTTTTCAGTATTACAGCTTTCTTCTGAACAGCTTCTCCAGATTATCCTGGTTAAGTTCAGCCCCGATAACACAGAACTTACCTGTAACATCAGCAGCTCCGTCTCTTACAACAGGTTCGCCGGGAACATAATCAAACTCGATCCAACCGCCGTTTTCAGCGGGAACCATACCCTTTGCACGAAGAACAATACCGAATTTTTCCTCTTCCTCAAGTCTGCTGAGCATTGCCTCGATTTCGTCCTTGGTATATTTAGCAGGAGTCTCCATTCCCCAGCTTGTGAAGATATCATCTGCATCATGATGATGATGGTCATGCTCATGATCGTGGTCGTGATGATGTTCGTGTTCGTGTTCATGATCATGCTCATGGTCGTGATGATGTTCGTGCTCGTGATCATGGTCGTGATGATGTTCATGTTCGTGTTCATGCTCATAATCGTGGTCATGGTCGTGTTCATGCTCATGCTCATGATCGTGGTCATGTTCATGCTCGTGATCGTGATCATGCTCATCTTCATCATGGTGATGCTCGTGAGCTCTATATACGGTTACACCTTCCTCGTCAGTGTATTTTTCTGCGCCGTGGTCATGATGATGGTGATGTTCCTCTGCTTTCTGAGCAAGAACCTCCTTTAAGAGTTCTGCTTCAAGGTCATGGTTACCTTCAAAAGTATCAAGGATTTCTTTTCCGTCAAGCTGATCCAAAGGTGTAGTTATAATTGTAGCCTTAGGATTGTGCTGACGAATAAGCTCAACTGCAGTTTCAATCTTTGCAGCATCAGCTTTATCCGTTCTTGTAAGAAGAATAGTTCCTGCGTTTTCAATCTGATTAGTGAAGAATTCACCAAAGTTCTTTATATAAACCTTAGCCTTGCTGACATCTACAACTGTTACAGCGCTGTTCATTGAAAGTTCATCCTCTCCGTCTGCAACATTCTGAATCGCACGCATAACATCTGAAAGCTTACCTACTCCCGAAGGCTCAATAAGGATTCTCTCAGGTGAATATGTATCCATAACTTCCTTAAGTGAAGTACCAAAATCACCTACAAGTGAACAGCAGATACATCCGGAATTCATCTCTCTGATATCGATTCCAGATTCCTTTAAGAATCCGCCATCAATACCTATTTCGCCGAACTCATTTTCAATAAGTACTGTCTTTGTTCCTGCAAGTGCTTCTTTAAGAAGCTTTTTTATAAGGGTCGTCTTTCCTGCTCCGAGGAATCCGGATATAATATCTATCTTTGTCATAATTATCACACTCCGTTCTTTTGATTTCTATTGCCACAGCTCCTGTCAGTTATGAATTAATATCTGAAAAAAATTCATTATTCATCGGTCATGGCAATATAAAATGTATAAAATCTTTTAAATAGTTCAACGGATATTTTATCGCCTGCCACGATTATATGTCAAGGCGACCTGTTAGCAGTTGCTATTATCTGACTGATTTTCCTCTGTTTTGATATTCCCGTTATCAGACATTTTACCCTCTGATTCTATATTTCCGGAATTTACAGTTTTTTCCTCTGTTTTGGCATTATCTGATTCAGACGAATCCCTCTTTATTTCAGCATTGCCGGAATCGGACCAAATTTCTTCGTTTTCTGCAATTCCCAAATCCGGATGATGCTCATCTGTCTCGACAATTCCCTGGCCGGGCTGAAGTTTTTCTGCTGCAGCACTCTCTGTTACAGCATTGTCTGTTGTAGCATTACCTGTTGTAGCATTATCTGCTGTAGCATTGTCTGTTGCAGCCTTGTCTGTTGTAGCATTGTCTGTTGTCCCCTTGTCCGCTGTTGCATTGTCCGTTGTAGCATTGTCTGCTGTAGCGTTATCTGAATATGTCGGTTTATCCACGCTATCCTGTTTTTTGGCAGTATTTTCCACAGGTTCCCCCTCTGCAGCATAGCTTTCAATATCAAAATCAAGTAGTTTGTCACTTATTTTGTCCGTACTTTTTGCCGTTTTATTCATAAGCATAATATAATCGGAATCATTATATCGTCCGGGATAAGTGATTATTGTTTTTGTTATATCTCCTTTTGCATAGCCACAGCCCGCTACATAATAGTCTATTGAAGAATCGTCCTTATTACAGATTAATGGGTTAATAGCAGTAATTTTCACAATCTCACCGCTACTTGCCTCTTCATAGGAATCTGTGTGGTGGGTATGAGAATTCCCATCCTCGTACCTGCGTTTACACTTTTCGCAAACCGATATCTTATTCCCCTTTCCATCATCTGTTTCAATATATTTAGGAGCATAAACATATATATTCTTTGTTGTATAGCACTCATTTTTATGCACATGATAAACAGGCTTTGTGAAACAACCTCCTTCGTGATCGCATTTGTTTGAATCAATTTCGGTATTTCCGTCTGTATGGGTATGATATTCATTTGTGACTCTGCCATTTCTTATTCCGCTTGTCGGAACATTTTTAACAGCTTCTATAAGGTTATTAAATGTTGCACCCTCGGCATTATTGCCATTAACTTCGAACAGTACGGATGCAAGCTTATTGCGATAACTGTCCGAACACTGAAAAACCTTTTCAATATTTCTATCTATACTATTTATCTTTTGATTATTACTGCCGATGCTTTCCTCAAGTAATTCCAGATATCTCTGCAGTTCTTCAACAGATGCACTCACCTTGCTTACATCGTCTCTGACATCGTTCATATCGCTTCTGACATCCTCAATATCACTTCTGACATCGCCCACATTATTATTCATATTTGCAAAATCATTTTTGAAATTTCCAAGTCCCGCTCCGAGAAGTTCCAGCTTCTCTCCTGTCCCGCGCTGAATTGTCTGAATATCTCCGATCATGAGATTTGTACCCTTCTGAGTTTCACTGACTTCATCTATTTTTGCATTCGTTCCGTTCTGAGTTTCACGGACATCATCAATTTTGGTATTTGTCCCGTTCTGAGTCTCTTTAAGTTCATTCAAAGTTGAACTTACTCCGTCCTGGGCTGACCTTACACTCTCAATTTTGCTGTTAACCTGGTCCTGAGTGCTTCGCAATTCATCAACTTTACTGTCAGTATCATTCTGAGCAGATCTGACAGCATCTATCTTACTGTTAGTACCTTCCTGCGAATTCCTGACACCTTCAATCATTCTGTCAGTGCCGTTTTGACCATTTCTAACATCATCAATCTTACTGCTTATCCCATTTTGAGCTGCATAAACATCCTTTACACCACTCTCCACGTTTCCGACATTTTCTCCGACCTTGCTTACGGATTCCTTTACTTTTTTCACATTTTCTGAGGTTCTATTTATATTCTTTTCCAGGTCTCCAAGCAAAGTGATATAGGTACTCTGTGTATCCCTAAGCTCGGATTCCATCTTTGTCAGAGTATCCTTTGTATCTATCTTTTCAAAGGATTTCATGATATTTTCAAGCGATTTTATTATGTCTTTGTCTGATTCATTACTTTTATCATTTGCATTTCTCAGTTCATCTATAATGCCCGATACATCCGAACCGGATTTATCGCAGCTCCTCTGAATCTCATAAAGTGCATTTGTAATCTGAGTAAATTGTTCCTTATCTTTTTCAGCATTACCGGCTCCGCCTTTATCAATACTGTCCTTTAATTTTTTTACAAATTCGTTTGTGGAAGATATTTCCGAATGGATTGACTGAAGTTCTTTATCAAGGCCATTTATTTTTTCAACGACCTTTGTTGAATTACTGTTGCTTTCGTTTTCCGTCTCTGTAGTTTTTTCTGTTTCCGTAGTGATATTTTTGTCTGTTTCGATACTCTTTTCAACCAGTTCTCTTTGCTTGGTTTGTACTGTTCTGATTTCGTTTACAAGATTATTGCTTTCAGTGACTACCTTATCCAGTTTTTCAAGATAATTTTCAATTTCCTTAAGCTGTGTTCCTGCCTTTATCTGAACGCCAAGAGAATCTTTTTTATTTTCCTCTTTGGCAGCATCTGCACTTATCGTCGGAGTTGTCACATAGACGAAAGCTCCGCATAAAACTGTTGCTACAACAACTGCTGCTGTAACAAGCAGCGTATCGTGACGTCTGAGCTTTTTTAGCAGCTCTTTCATCGAGTTATTCTGTTTAATTGGTCTCATTAATCAAAACCGCCTTTCTTAAAGTTTATCAGGTAAAAAAATGGGAATCGTCACGGAGAAACTCCGAAACTATGTCAGCAGAACGCCGACAGGAAAAGACTATATCATACCTTAATTTTTACAGCAACCCTGTTTGCCCAAATTAATTATTTCTTAAGAACTTGAACACCGCACACTAAGCAAAGACTAAGTTCAAATTAATAAATAAAAAAGGAATCTATAAATAATTTCTAACTTTCCTTAAATTTCTCTGTAAAAAGGCAATTCTAAATTATAAATCGTTATAATTATTACGGAGACGTGATAAAGAGTGAATCTAAAATATAAGCTTAATTTGACTTAGAGCGACATTTACGCACCGCTAGCATCCTTGCGTAGTGTTTTTTAGATAAGGGGAGATTATGGCGAAATTCTTAAGAACTGTTCTCTTGTCAATTCTTTTCATATTAGTAAGTGCATCTACCGTTCATGCAGAAGATACTTTGTCATTACCTGTTTCCGGAACGTACGATCAAAGCGGTGCAAGATCCCTATTAGAGCTTGTTAATAATGAACGTGCAAAAATTGAGGGTCTCTCTGCTCTGTCCTATGATCAGGAGCTTGAAAATGCGGCAATGACAAGGGCTATGGAGCTCTCTGTGTGTTTTAATGGTTCTACACGACTTGACGGAACCAAATGGCAGACTGTCCTTACAAATACTTCACATGCCAGTCAGCTTACTGCTTATGGGCAATCCACTCCCGAAGCAGTTCTTAACGCCTGGATGAACGGAGCTACGAACAAAGCTGCTCTGCTTGGCAGTAATTATCAATACCTTGGTGCTTCTCATGTAACAAGAGAAGGCACTACTTTTTGGGTCATCATTTTAAGAAAAGATGCCGGGACAGCCGATGAAAAACCGGCAGTTAACGGCATAAAAAGTCCCAGGCTCAATATGACAAAAAATAAAGTTATGAGCGAAATTATTCCTGCATCTTCCTTCACCATTGGCTACGGGGATACTTATGATCTGTCATATTTAAGAGAACAGTGCTCATATGCGGGTGCCTATTCATGCAATAAAAAATGGTCCTATTCCATCAGCGGATCCATAAGCATTGGCGATGACAACATTATATCCATTACTGACAAAGTCATTACAGGCATAAAAACCGGATACACAAGCATAGCCGTTGAACGTAAAACCACCGGTGAAAAATGCGTTTTACCTGTAACCGTTACCAAAAAAGAAATTACATCAAACGAAATTAACCTGGATTCGCAAAACTACACCTTCACCGGCAAAGAGATCACCCCAACCGTTACCGTAACCGTTGGTGAAAAAAAGCTGACCGAAGGCGTAGATTTTGTCATGGTCTTCAAGAATAACATAAATGTATCCTCAAAAGGAGGCTATGTAACAGTCACAGGACTCGACAATTATGACGGTACCGCAACCAAATATTTCATGATTGAAGCTGCAGACATCAGCTTAGGTACTCTGACCTTAAAAAATGAAAAACTACTATATACCGGAAAACCCATCATTCCTGAGTATATAGTCACTTTTAACAAGGAAACTCTTAAAGAGGACTCTGATTATGTCTGCAAACTATCCGACAACACAAATGTTGGAACGGCAAATCTCACCGTTTATGGTATTGGCAATTATAAGGGTAAAATAACCGGTACATTTACCATTTATACTGAGCAGAAACCTTCCGATACTCCAAGCTCCGACACCCCCTCTTCTGCTTCTGAACAAGTACCTTCCACAGACCCTGCTACTACAGAGGAAGACAATAAAACTAAAACAAATGAAATAATATCCACTTCAATTAAAAAGACAAAAATCGTTTCCGCTACCGCCTCTAAAAATAAGATTTCAGTACGATGGAAGAAAACCTCAAAAATTGACGGGTATGAAATTCAGTATTCTACAAGCAAAAAATTCGAGCCTTCCAAAACAGTTTCAAAAAAGTATAAGAAGTCAAAAAGCAAGGCTGTAATAAAGAAGCTAAAAAGCAACAAAACATACTATGTAAGAATGAGAAGCTTCAAGAAATCAGCAAATAATATTATCTGTTCTTCATGGTCAAAAACGATAAAAATCAGAATCAAATAAATTTTACATTTAAGTAAATTAATAGAATGCAAAAAACTGCCGATATTATTAATGGCTATGCAACAAAAGGTTTTTATTTCACTAAAAACCCCAATATTATGTAACAATTTGTCGAATAAACTATTAGGTATGAGGTGACCGGATGGCATCTGATGCGCTTAGCTCCCAGGTACTTGCCGCTAGAACCGATAACAAGGCTCTTAGCAAGCTGGTACAGGGCAATGATAAGTTCATACGTAAATGTGCATATTATACAGTACACAGATTCATCACCGAGCATGATGATGAATATTCTGTAGCATTGTCTGCTTTCCTTGAGGCCGTGATGAGTTACGACCCTGATAGCGGATCCTTCTCATCCTTTGCGCAGGTAGTAATAGGCAGAAGGCTCACTGATTTTTTACGCAGCGAGTACAGGAGGCAGCCCGAGGTTGTTGTTGATCCTTCCGTTATGGGCGGCGACTACATTGAGGAAGAGCTGTCCGATATCGCTACTGAGGTCAGAGCGAAAAACGCTACCACTCTCAGCGCAGAGGATACAAAGACCAGCAGCAGAATAACCGTAAGGGATGAAATCGATGCACTTAGTGTTGAACTGTCAAAATATGGCATAGATTTCTTCACACTTGCCAAGAACTCCCCTACTTCAAGAAAGACCAAGGAAGCATGCAGGACACTGCTTGATACGATTCTAAGGGATGACGATCTTTTAAACAGATATAAAAAGAACCATACCCTGCCGGTCATGGATCTTGCAAGTGCGTCGGGAATCAGCAAAAAAATCATAGATAAATACAGAAGATACCTCATTGCATCGATTGAAATACTTACCGGGGATTATCCTCTTTTATCTGAATATCTAAAAAAATGAGCAGAAAGGTAAGAAACGAATGAAAGCGACGGTACTGGATTCCAGAGGTCACATGAGCGCAGTCTTATGTGAAGACGGAATCTTCAGACAACTAAAGGGAGTCTATGAAATCGGCTCTGATGTGCAGGTGGATGTAGGCCCCGGAAATGTGTGTGTAGAACACAAGAACTACAAGGGTGTACGCATTATGCGTTACATTGCTCCTATAGCAGCAGCTGCCAGTGTACTCTTCTGCTCTGTTGTTGGCATGGAAGCTGTAAAGGATGCAAGAGACGTATCATATGTCACAATGGATGTTAACCCTTCAATTGAGTATGCACTTAACCGCAATGAAAAAGTAATTTCGGTAAGTGCGTTAAACGAAGATGCTCAGCCAATTGTTGATGAGCTCAAAAAGCAGAAGGTTGAAAAAAAAACAAAAATAAGCGATGCCATAAGTATAACCATTTCCGTACTTAAGGATAATGATTACCTTAATGGCGATGAAAGATCAGTACTTGTAGACGTAGTAAGTGACAAGGAAGAATCCAGTGCGGTTATCAAGGATACCGTCACTGCAGCTATTGAAAAAGAAGACGAACTTATAGATCTTTGTGTGCTTGAATCCAGCATAAACGAAAGAACCACTGCTTCCGACAAAGGACTTAGTACAGGAAGATACGCAGCACTGGTAAAAGATAACAACAAGAGTTCCGAGAATGATGATGATATAACTGAATATGCTTCTCTTTCTGTAGGGACAATTGTTAAGACCATTACAGAACAGGAGTCAAAACCCGAGCAACCAATGGTTACGGTTGCACCTGCTTTAGAAACTCAAAAGACTGCTTCCGAAATATCACCTGCTCCTTATGATACAAAAGACCAGAAAGTAGCGGAATCAACAGACAGTGAAAAGCATTACACTATTGAGCCATCAAAGGAAAAAGCAGATCAGAAAAAGAAACAGAACAAAAAGTCTGAAACCAACACTGCTTCCGGTAGCGTAGTAACGCCCGCTCCTGTAGTTGTAGCAGAGCCGGAGCAAACTCCTGCAACTGTCGCACCATCTGCGGAAGCACCTGCTAATGAAACTCCCAGTCAGGTTGAGCCTGCTGCGGAAGATACCACAACCAGTACTTCCTCTTCCACTTCAAAACAGGAAGAAAAGAAGGATGACAAAAAGGATAGTAAAAAAGAAAAGACCTCTGAAGATCAGGTAAAAGATCATGAGCTTCAACCAGGTCAATCGGAAGACCAGAACGAAGTTGCTCCTACACCGGAGCCTGAGCCGGAACCCGCTCCCACTCCGGAGCCTGAACCTACTCCCGAACCGGAACCAGAGCCTGCGCCGGAACCTGCTCCCACTCCGGAACCTAACGAAGGAACAGGAGAAGTAGCTACCGTTGATCCGGAAAGCGGTACCGGTGAAGCACAAACTACGGATGCAAACGGCGAGTCAATTGTTCCACCCGCACCGGAACCTATACCCACGCCGGAACCTGAACCGACACCTGAGCCCGCACCCGCGCCGGAACCTGAACCGACACCTGAGCCCGCACCCGCGCCGGAACCTGCTCCCACTCCGGAGCCCACACCCACGCCGGAACCTGCTCCCACACCTGCGCCGGAACCTGCTCCCGCACCGGAGCCCGCACCTACGCCGGAACCTACTCCATCTCCGGAAACTGTAAATACTCCGGCACCGAGTTTTGAGGAACCTGTTGTGATTGATATGGCGCCTCCGGTTGATCCTTTTACAGATATAAATGAATAAAAAGAATTTAGAAATACTTTCCTAATAAGATAAAAAACGCAGCACTAATGGATACCTCTTGTGGTAACCAGGTGCTGCGTTTTTTGAATTTAATAAATTAAGTTGACCGGTCTTCTATATCCTCATACGATACAACCAGATTTCTTCCATGATTTTTGGCATAATACAATGCCTGATCTGCCTTGTTAACAGCTTCGCGGTAGTTGCCGCCATCATATTTACTTACACCAACGGAAATTGTAATTGGGCAGATTCCGTTGTCAGCGGCCTCAACCGAGCTCCTGATGTGCTCTGCTATATTAAGTCCAACCTCCATGGCTGCTCCTACAAGAAGAACTACAAATTCCTCTCCTCCCCATCGGATTATGATGTCAGTCGATCTTATGCATGATTTTATCTGCTCTGAAATAAATACAAGCGTCCTGTCTCCTGCATCATGACCATAGGTATCATTTACTCTTTTGAATTTATCTATGTCGATCATTAAAACAACGACATCTCTGTACTGCTCAATATCAAATCTTTCATCCTCTGAAGATACAATTTCTTCCAGCTTATTACGGTTAAATACAGTCGTCAGCTGATCTGTAACAGAATTCTTTTCTATCTGTTTTCTTATAAGATAATGGTCCGCATAGGATTTTTCCAAAATCAGCAAAATGAAAATGACACCCGCATATACCGGTAATGCAAGTGTGATCATCATATCGAAATGTTGATAATGAATAAACAGATTTGAGATTATAATATTTGCAAAAATAAGTCCATGCATGACTATGTGCTGCTTTAGCGGCATGGCAAGACCAATGCACAAAAAAGCGAAATGCATGATGATAAATCCTTCTCTCGCAAAGTCTCTGTCAGGCAGATACCATATAGCCCAAATCGTAGCCCACATGGCCGAATGAGGGATAAAATAGTATAAAAGACATCCCCGCCTATAAGTCTTTACCATAGGATTTAATATCACAAACAGAATAAGCGGTATCATCACAGAAATTCTCGGTATTAACGTCTCGTTTGCAAATCTTCCGAATATCTGGCAATCGGTAACAAAATAACAGATTTCCAGAATTCCTGTCGCTATGGCAGCAAGAGCGCTGAGTTTTCTGTAATATTCAAACTTAGACTGATAATAGCTATTCAGTTCTTCTTTAGGAATTGTTTTTTCAAGCATATTTCAATTTTACAGGAAAAGGTTACCTAAAACAATAATTTGAAATATAAAGATAGACTTGACAATATTTATTTCATTGTTAAAATTCATATGTATGAGCAGGACAAATGATCGCGGCCGCTGGTCCCGAAAGGGCGCGGGTGAGGAAAGTCCGGGCTTCGTAGGGCAGGATACCGGATAACGTCCGGCGGAGGTGACTCCCGGGAAAGTGCAACAGAAAACAACCGCTCTTTATGAGTAAGGGTGAAAAGGCGGTGTAAGAGACCACCGTGCAGATGGTAACATCTGTAGCCATGTAAACCCTATCCGAAGCAAGACCAAAAAGAAAACTATGGGCCGGCCCGGTCCGTTTTCAGGTGGGTCGCTTGAGTCTGTCGGTAACGGCAGTCCTAGATAGATGATCATTCTCGACATAACCCGGCTTACAGGCCTGCTCATATAAAAAAGGATTTCGCTTTCGACATATTCGCAAAGCGTCTTTTTTATTTTAGATTAAATAATTTTGTGATGATTACGAATAATTCATTTGGAAAAGCAAAAACAAATTGCATAATAAATCTATTGGCAGCATCGCTGATATTTTTATCAGGCCTTATACTATCTTCATCAATGGTTCATGCTCAGGGACCCATGCCCTCCGAAATTGCAAAGGACATGATCTCCACAAATGCTTTCACCGCCCCACTTAATAAATCCGATATAGCTACCGACACCGGCGTGGTCAGGACAGCGCTTAATATGCGTCCATCCGCTATACAGCTTCAGGTCGGAAAAGAATACGGAAGCGGTAACATAATCCAGATAACCAATGACAAAATATATATTCTTACTGCCAGACACGTAGTAAAAAACTGGTCCGAATCTGATAATCACTATGTTATATTTTTTAACGGAAGGGTTGCCGATGCGGAGCTTGTTACGATGAATGATGATTTTGATGCTGCGATTGTTTCGGTCAGCACTGCCCTTCTCAATGATTTCGATATCATGAATCTCAGATCGGTTGCTATTAATCTGAGCGCCACCTCGACTTTTGATAAAGAAAAAAATCAGATAGTTATTGCTCTCGACTCCAATCACCGCATCAATGCCAAAGAAATTCAAAACTACAGCTATTTCGGAGATGACACCGGAATTGGTTGCAAATATGTTTACGGATCTGTAATCAATCCCAATATTATGGTCGCTGAATACGGCTATAAAATGATGTATGTAAAATGTGACGCCCACGGCGGTATGTCCGGCGGAGGCGTTTATGATATCTATGGGAATTATATGGGAATACTTGTTGGTGGCACCGATAAGGGTGAAATGGTGGCAGTACGGGTATCCGATATAGCAACAATGCTTAAGGATTATCTTGATTGACATCCTTAAGCATTGCCTATAGTTAAAATATTTGAACTGTATATGACTTCCTGAACGCAAAAAATGAAAATGTGTTCAAGAATCTATAGTTTTGAAAATCAGACTTTAAAACAACTTCCTCCTACAAATTCACGGGTCAGCGAATTTTTGGGAAGAGCCTGTGAATCTACAGCCACAAAATACTCCAGGAATTTTAACAGTCGTTTAGCCTCCAAATATTCCGGTTCATCCTTTGTTATCGCAAAAAGAAGCGGTTCTGCATATTGTTTCAAAACAGCAAGTTCATAAATCTGCGCAGAGTTGAACATCTCATCAGCGCTCTCCTGATAAGGGAAAATATTCAGATGTTCTCCTCTTCTTACTGAATCCCACATGGCTATCGTATGTTTTGCGGATGCTCCTCTTGTTCTGGCATCTCTTACTATTCTGCGAATAAGTCTTCCATCCGTTGTAGGAATTCTGTTATGTGCATCTACACTTAAGGTTGTAAGTGCACTAATGTAAATCTTGAATTTAGATTCTGCCGGAAGGGCATAGCTCATCTTCTCATTAAGTCCGTGTATTCCCTCGATCACAAGAACATCACCTTCTTTTAGCTGAAGATAATCACCGTTCATCTCACGTTTTCCGGTAACAAAGTTAAAGGTCGGCATTTCAATTCTCTTACCCTCAAGAAGCTCAACCATGTCCTTGTTGAAGCGTTCAACGTCAAGTGCTTCGAGGCATTCAAAATTATAGCTGCCGTCTTCGTTAAGAGGCGTTTTTTCCCTCTCCACAAAATAATTGTCCAAACTTATGGGATGAGGTTTTAATCCGTAAGTCCTCATCTGAATGGAAAGTCTGTTTGCAAAGGATGTCTTTCCGGAAGAGCTTGGGCCTGCGATCATTACAAATCTTACGTCCTTTCGCTCAAAAATTTTCTGTGCAATTTCACCTATGCGTCTCTCCTGGAGAGCCTCCTGAACGAGCATAAGGTCATTAAAATCACCGCGGCAGATCGCATCATTCAAATCTCCCACCGTATCAATTCCCATCATCTGCCCCCATTGCGTGGAGCGCACCATTTCATTAAACAGCTTCTCTCTGGGTTCACTTTCCGTAATCTGATCTGGATGCCTTCTTGAGGGCAGATGCAATAACAGCCCATCATGATATTTCTCAACCTTAAACCACTTCACATAAGAAGTATTCGGGAGCATATAACCGTAAAAATAATCTTGAAAACCATCAAGCTTATAAACATTTACTTCAGAACTTCTTCTGTATCTGAAAAGCCTGACCTTATCATCCATTCCCTCTTTCCTGAAAATTTCTATAGCATCACCAAGAGGAAAACCTTTCTTTGTAATAGGCAGGGCATCATCCACCATATCCTGCATCCTTTTCTGCACTTCGCCTGCAAAGGTCTCCGTAACCTTAAAATCACCTCTTATGTTGCAGTAAAATGCATTACCGATTTTATATTCCACTTTGGTAAGGGCATGGTGTTTTCCAGATACGTCACGAACTGCTTTAATAAGCATCATCAGTGCAGTACGTGTATATGTGTTATTGCCAATCTCATCAGCGGTTGTGATAAAAGAGAGCGTTTCATCACGGTCTACCTTTTTCATGAGTTCACGAATTCTACTGCCATACATTACAGCAACTATCTGATTATCGTATTTGTCCTGATAATCCCCGGCAATCTCTTCAAAGGTTGTACCCTTTTCGTATTCTCTCTCTTTTCCTTCTATCATCAGCTTATTCATATCTTATCCTCCTACTAAAAATTATAGAGGTCTAAAACTGTTGAAATATCGTTCATTTTACTTATAATATCATGTCTTCTTTGGGCATGCTCATCTTCAGATAATTTTAATAAAATACCCTCGCATATGCTCTTTTCACGCTCAAGATATCTCTTAAGCGTATCGTCTCTTTTGATTATAAGGCAAGGACCAAATCTGTCACAGATCCTTATGGCTGTTTCCTCATCACAGTTATTTTTTAGTTCAGCTGCCACTTTATTGTAGGCAGTATTTTCTTCCTTTTCGTCCAGAGAAACTAAAATAGCCACATAATACTTACCCTCTTCAAATATTTCCGCTTCATCGAGAATATAATATTTTTCCCGTCTCAAAAATTCTCGGAAAAGCCGAAGGTCTGACTGAGGCTGTAGTACCATCTGCCTTATACCTTTTTCTCTTGGATTTCCGTCCTCAAGAATTCTTTTCATAAGGAGTCCCCCCATACCTGCGCATATTACTGCATCAGCATCCCCGGGATGAAGTTCCTCCATTCCGTTCGAAAGTCTTGTTTCTATAACATCCTCAAGCCCGTTTTCCCTTATGTGTTCTCTTGCTCTCTCAAGTGGTCCTTCATTAATATCCATTGCAAGGGCATGATGACATACCCCTGAATTAATAAGATAAATCGGAACGAATCCATGATCCGTCCCGATATCACATACACAGTCAGAGCTCTTTACGAGCCCTGCTACTGCGTTTAATCTATCTGATAAAATTACATTCTTCATAGTTTTAATCCAGATAATCCTTAAGTTTTCTGCTACGGCTGGGATGGCGAAGCTTACGAAGCGCTTTTGCCTCAATCTGTCTTATACGCTCACGTGTTACGTTAAATTCCTTACCAACCTCTTCAAGTGTTCTGGCTCTTCCGTCATCAAGACCAAAACGGAGGCGAAGAACCTTCTGTTCACGCTCTGTAAGAGTTCCGAGAACCTCAACCAGCTGTTCTTTTAATAATGTGAATGCTGCAGCATCTGCAGGTACAGGTACGTTATCATCCTGAATGAAATCACCAAGATGTGAATCTTCCTCTTCACCTATAGGTGTCTCAAGTGATACAGGCTCCTGAGAAATCTTCAGGATTTCTCTTACTCTCTCTACAGGAATGCCCATCTCCTTTGCAATTTCTTCGGGAGTGGGTTCACGACCAAGCTCCTGAAGCAACTGTCTGCTGATACGGATGAGCTTGTTGATTGTCTCAACCATATGAACAGGAATACGAATTGTTCTTGCCTGGTCTGCAATCGCACGTGTAATAGCCTGACGGATCCACCATGTAGCATAGGTTGAAAACTTGAAGCCCTTACGGAAATCAAATTTCTCAACAGCCTTGATAAGACCCAGGTTACCTTCCTGAATAAGGTCAAGGAAAAGCATACCTCTTCCCACATATCTCTTAGCAATACTTACAACAAGACGAAGGTTAGCTTCTGCCAGACGCTTTTTAGCTTCATTACCCATGAAGGAAACGTTCTTCAGTTCCTTCTCATCGAGATCCTTAACTCTCTCGTAAGCATCCTGCTCCTCTTCCTTAACATCAACCTTATCGGCTCCACCGGCTTCCATGATTCTTTCAGCCATCATTCCGTCTTCCATCTGCTGAGCAAGGTTTATCTCCTGGTCAGCTGTAAGAAGCGGAACCTTACCGATTTCCTTAAGGTACATACGGACAGGATCCTCAATGCTTATTCCATCCGGAACAGACAGGTCGATATTTTCCATATCAACCTCATCCTCGTCACCCAGAACAACACCGTCATCATCGGGAATATCAACATCAACATCCTCTTCCATTCTGATGATATCGATACCTGCTGCCTCAAGCTGTTCAAGAACCTTATCAAGATTATCCTCATCAAGATTGAGGTCTCTTAAGAAATCACTGATCTCATTGTAATCAAGAGTATTCTGCTTCTTTTTGCCAAGAGCGAGGAGTTCTCTTATCTTCTGAAGGAACTTCTCTCTTGTCTCCTCATCAAGATCTGATGAAGAAGTAGGTGTCTTAGCTGCAGTATCAGCCTTCTTTGCCTTTTCTTCCTTCTTTGCGGAGGATTTCTTTTCAACTGTCTTTATGATAGTCTTCTTTGCAGCTTCCCCCTCTTTCTTTGCAGTCTTTGCCGTTGTCTTTTTTTCTTCCTTCTTAGCTGCGGGCTTCTTTACTGCATCTTTGTCCAGTGCCTTGCCTGTTGTCTTTTTCTCTGCCACTTTATTTCTTCCTTCCTTTCAATATATCTCATGCATCCAAAATAATTTTCGCTCTCGACAGTTCCTCAAGTGTACGCTTTCCCTCTAAGGTGAAATTCCACCTCTCAGGTGCATCCTGAGGCATTTCCGAAAGCTTCTTCTCATATCCTGCTTTTTTTATGTCATAGAGAATGTCATGCATAGCCTTTTCACGTTCATCTTTTGTCTCCACCTTAACAAGGTTAGTGTTGAAAAGCTCTGCTACTTCTCTTTGTTCCTCTTCATCAGTAAAATGATTCATCACTTTGGCAGGATCAAAACTGCCATCGGAAAGTCCATTCCACATTTCACTCGCTATACCGCGGTACATGTCATCCGTAAAATCATCGGGTCCCACCCACTTCTTTACCGAGGAGAAAACTCCGGGTTCATCAGCAAGCCAGGTTATAAGTAGTCTCTGCGGTTTTCTTTGAGGACTCTCCTTGATTTTTTCTACAGGCTTTCCCGATTTTGGTCTTACCTGTTTTTTTACAATACCTCCGCCTGCTGCGATATTTGCAACAAGCTTATGCAGATCATCCGCGCTTATCATGTATCTCTGTGCAACTGCTTCAAGATAGTTTTCACGCTCAACCGCCTCGGTAAATTCACAAAGCTTATTACCTATAAACCTGTGAAACTCGGTTTTTTCGGCTGGATCGCTCATATCATATTCTTTTTCTTTTACTGCTATCTCAAAGAAAAAGGGATTCTCAGCTTTCTTTATCCTGTCCTCAAAGGCTTCCCTTCCCTCGTTTTTAATAAACTCGTCGGGGTCTTTATAGGGCTTTAGGTTTAGTACTTTCCCTTTAAGTCCTGCCTCTTTAAGTATCTCAATGCCTCTTAGTGCGGCGCTTGTTCCGGCTCCGTCACTGTCATAGGACAAAATAACAAGATCTGTGTATCTCTTTAAAAGGTTCGCCTGCTGAGAAGTAAAAGCTGTTCCCAGTGACGCTACAGCCATTCCGAAGCCTGCCTGATGCATCGCTATTACATCCATGTAGCCCTCACAGATTATGATGTAACCTGCTCTGGCATTCTTGGCATAGTTTAAACCAAACAGGTTCCTGCTCTTATCAAAAACCATTGTCTCCGGAGAATTAAGATACTTGGGTTTTCCATCCCCCATGACTCTGCCGCCAAAGCCTATGACCTTGGAGTTCGCATCAAGTATCGGAAACATTACTCTGTTCCAGAACTTATCATGCGTACCGTATTTTTCATCAAAGGATGCAAGACCTGCCTCAATGATCATGGCATCGCTGTATCCCTTGCTCCTTAAATACTTAACAAGATCATCACTTGTAACATTAGAATACCCCAGTCCGAATTTTCTTATTGTCTCATCCGACAGTGCTCTGTCCTTAAAGTATTGAAGTCCCTTTGCTCCTGCCGGAGTTTTAAGCTGATATACATAATATTTTGCGGCTTCCTTATTTATCTCAAGCATGGTCTGCCGCTTATCCCGCATCATTTTTGCCTGAGGAGATTCATCCTCCTCCGGAAGCTTGACTCCCGCCCTGTCAGCCAGGGTTTTCATAGCCTCACCGAATGTTAAATTGTCATATTTCATTAAAAAGGAAAAGACGTTGCCCCCCACTCTGCAGCCAAAGCAGTAAAACATCTGCTTCGACGGCGATACACTAAATGAGGGCGACTTTTCATTATGAAAAGGGCAAAGTCCCACATAGTTTGCACCGGTACGCTTAAGGCTCACATACTGTCCTATCACGTCTACGATGTCATTGCGGGATCTGACCTCTTCGATCAGTTCATCCGAATATCTCATTTCTCATTCCCGTATTGTCGCTATCTTACAGCCATCTTTTTTACAGAACATCCCAGCTCTTCGGCACGAAATATTCATGAAATCTTGCGATGGCAAATCTGTCTGTCATGGAACTGATAAAATCGCACACCAGCCTCTCCTTGGGCTGTGAATCCATTAGCCTTTTCAAATACTCGGGTAAAAGGTTCTCATGATCCATATAGTACTGATAAAGTATCTGGACAAGATTCTCTGCTTTTCCCTCCTGACTCTTGGCTACCGGATTGGTGTAGACATTCTCAAACATGAATTTCCTAAGGGCAAAAAGCGCATCGTTGACCTCCTCTGACATTATTATGTCATTATGTCCGCTGCTGGTCTCGACTATGTCGTGAATAAAGGTGTCAAGCCACTCACCGTTAGTATGTCCGATCACTTTCGTAATGCTGCCTGGAACATCGGATTCTTTGAGAATTCCGCCTCTGATAGCATCATCCATATCATGATGAATGTAGGCGATTTTATCGGAAAGTCTTACTACTTTCCCCTCAAGGGTCATAGGGGTAAGCTCTATTTCATGATTAAGGATACCGTCTCTTACTTCAAATGTAAGATTGAGTCCTCTTCCATCCTTCTCAAGAAACTCTACAGTTCTAAGGCTCTGCTCGTTATGCCTAAAACCATAAGGGCAAATAGCGTTAAGCGCACGCTCTCCCGCATGTCCAAAGGGTGTATGCCCAAGATCGTGACCAAAGGCTATTGCTTCCGCCAGATCTTCGTTAAGCTTAAGCGCCCTGGCAATGGTCCTCGCATTCTGGGCAACCTCAAGAGTATGCGTCATTCTCGTTCTGTAATGATCACCGTCCGGAGTAAGAAAAACCTGAGTTTTATCCTTCAGTCTTCTAAAAGACTTCGAATACAGAATCCTGTCCCTATCCCGCTGAAAGCAGGGTCTGATGTCGCAGGGTTCCTCCTCTTTTTCTCTTCCTCTGGAGTTCATACTAAGCGTTGCGTATGGACTGTAGTTAAGTCTCTCTCTGTTTTCAAGGCTCTCCCGTATTTTCATAGAAAACTCCTCACTCTATTTATATTCTGCGGTCTCTCCCGATTTCCTTTTTTTATTCCTATATTTTTTTATAATACGAAAAACAGCTGTCGCATGACGCAACAGCCGTATAGTTACCAGTTTCCGGACTCGTACTGCGCATTAATCCAAGCGACAGCCTGCTCGAAGCCCTCTTCTGTAATCTCAAATTTTTCTGATATTTTCTTTTCGTCCTCAGTGTCAAAATAGCTGTAAGGCTCAGGCCATACAGTTGCCATAAGTCTGGCATCGGGATCTCTTTGATCCACAGGTGTAAAAAATACATTCTCAAGAGGTTCTCTCGCAAGCCTGTAGCGCATTCCTTTATAGCTCCCGAAAAAAGCCTCTCCGTATTCATAATGTCTCAGGTTAAAAAATACATTTTTCTCAATTGCCATCTAATGCAGGTCTCCGGTTTAATAAGTAAATTTTCCTGTGTCCGTGTGGTTAACAACATAATATGCTGTATTCTCTTCGGGCTTTAAGTAAATCTGAAGTTCCTTTATATCTGAAACCTTATGGCCCTCAGCCACATATTTTTCACGGATAGTCTCTGCAATATCAGTAGTACGAACCTCATAGTCCTTGTACTGAATGAAAAATTCTGTCTTTGTATTTTTTCTTGCGTTTGTCTCTGTGATATCTTTGGTAGCCTGTTTAACAGCATCCGCTGCCTTCTCGCCCTGTTCCTTTATGACCTTGGTTGCGGGCTCTGTTCTCTTTTTAACTTCCTTTATAACAGGCTCTGCTTTTTCCATAACATCCTTTATAACAGGGCCGCTCTTTTCCATCACCTCATCGATAACAGGCTCTGCCTTCTCTTTAGCCATTTCAAAGTAAGGCTCTGCCTTCTCAACATAGGGCTTTGCAGCCTCACTTACATTCTTAGCGATATCGATTATCTTGTCTGTTGTCTTTTTTCCTGCCATTTTTCCCATCCTCCTATATACGAAATTTTTATCTTACCCGGTCCACAATCATCAATAAGCTATATTATCTTCCGAATGATTTCATGAACTTTGCAAACGGTCCGACAGCATCCTGCAGATCCTGAATTGCCGCATTCAAACCGTCAAAATCTACTTTAGACATCTTATCGAGAGATTCGGTAATCGTGCCTGAATTCTCAACAAGAAGTTCATTCATCTTATCGCTTGTATCTGTAAGCGATGCTGTCATCTCATTTACCTTTTCCATAGTCTTCTGAGCATCAGACACCATTTCACGGCTGCTTTGAGCAGCAAGATATATCTCATTGATTGTAGTCTGTGCTTTTGGAACAATATTTATCGCACTTATCAGTACAACACAAAATATTCCGATCAGACAAAGCGCACTTATTCTGTGAAACTTAAGGCTTTTCTCTGAATTTTCAGCTATTTTTTTTAGAAGCTCTTCGTTTTCCATCTGAAAGAATCCTCCTTAGATCAGTTCATACAACACCGATAATTACCTACTATTACAAGTATACTGTCACACCGCCAAACATGCAATTTGAAATCGCTTGTAGTTTGTGCTTTTTTTCGTAATTATTTATGCAAATTTAAGGATATGAATACAGATTTTTATGAGTAACTGTGCTACGTTTAATATGATATCATATCAACAATTTCTTTTTCCTTTGCAATAAGGAGGCTACTTATGAGTGAAGCACCCGTAAAGATCAAAAGAACCGGGAAGATAAGGAACAGACTTCTTATCTTCATTGTGCCCATTGTGGTCATTACTATTGTGGTTCTTGTCTTTATCGCATCCACGCTGTCAAAAAAGCGTATGAGTGAACTGGCAACAGCCAATCTGAACTCATCCATTTCCAATCAGGCGGATAATATCGTATCCTGGCTGGATGAAAATCTGCAATTTTTCACAACCGCAAAACAGACCATAGAAGGTCTAAATCCAAATGATTCCGACCTTCAAACTATTCTTGACTCTTACTATGGATTTAATAAGAATTCACCGGAAGGACTCTATATCGGAACCGCTTCAGGTGAGTTCATAAAGTCCACAAATTCCATTCTTGAAGAGGCTGATCCCACTTCCTCAGAGTGGTATAAACAGGGTATTACAAGAGTAAACATGCAGTATGGTACTGCTTATAAAAATGCCGAAGGCGAAAACGTTATAAGCGCTTCCGGAATTGTTAACTATGGCGATGATACCATAAAGGTTCTTTCGGCAGATGTTACACTTGATAAAATCAGTATCATCGTTAACTCCGGTGTAAAAATGGATAAGGCAAGTTCCTTCCTTGTTGACACTAACGATAATACAATACTTGCACACAGAGACAAATCTCTTGTATCAACCACGCTTTCTGCAGACAACAGTAGTAAGCTTCTTAGCGGTGTTGCCGAGTCCATAGCAAACGAAGATTATGACACAAAGGAAATCGGTACTTACGTAGTAGCTTTTAAGCAAATAGAAGGAACTGACTGGATACTGGTTTCCTACATAGCACAGGACATTATCCTTTCCAGCGTTCAGGAGCTTGCCAACTATCTCCTTATCACAGGTGTTATTGCGGTTATAATTATCATTCTCCTTATACTCTATGTAGTAAGCAGAGTAATCGCACCTCTAGCAGGAATCACAAAGAGCATCCATTCCATGAGTGAAGGTGACTTTACTATTAACGTTGAATCCGAAAGCAACGACGAAATCGGAGTAATGAGCGGAAAGATAGCCGAATTTGTTGAAAGCATGCGTCATATGCTTTCAAGTATCAGCGAAGAATCCGAAAAGCTCAAACAGGAATCCGAGACCAGTGATACCGTATCAAAGAATATGTATGATGCTTCCCAGTCTCAGGCTGAAGCCATGCAGCAGTTAAATGATACTGTTGACCAGCTGGCTGTAGCCGTAGGCGATATAGCAGAAAACGCAACCACACTTGCCACAGTAGTAGCAGACACCAGAGAAAACTCCGAAAGAGCTGATGAGTCCATGAAGGAAACCGTTAAGATTTCCCAAAAGGGCCGCGAAGATATGGAAAAACTGTCACATGCAATGGAAGGCATACAGGCTGCAAACAGCAAGCTTGTTGATTCCATCAACGAAGTCGGAACTGCTTCTGAAGAAATCACAAATATTGTAAGCATGATCGCAGAGATTGCGGAAGAAACCAATCTCCTGTCCCTTAACGCTTCCATCGAGGCAGCCCGTGCAGGCGAAGCCGGTAAAGGCTTTGCTGTAGTCGCTACACAGATTGGAAAGCTTGCACAGACCAGTTCGGAAAGTGCAACCAACATTTCAAATCTTATATCTGATGTTCACAGACTTATCGATGAAGCTGTCGGACAGGCAAACGCAAGTGCCGAAAGTATAGAAAGAAACAGTGAACTTATCCGTGTAGCAGTTGATACTTTTGATCAAATATTTAATAATATTCAGGCATCCAATGATTGCATTAAAGAAATGATACGAGATGTTCAGAAAGTTGATGATGTAGCAACCAATGTCGCTGCTATCTCCGAAGAACAGGCAGCCAGCGCTGATGAGATACTGGCAACCTCACAAAATATGGTTGAACAGGCGAAGAACATTTCCAGACACAGTGAAGATGTGGCAAACAATTCTCACGAACTTGCAAGCACATCCGACACGCTTTCTTCTCATGTTCAACAGTTTAAGATTTAAGAGGGAGGTCTTATCGTGAAGAAAAATATCTTTTCAAAAATCATAAGCATTGCTGCGGTGTGCATGCTGACCATAGGTACTCTTTCAGGATGTGGTAAGGGAGCCTCCTCTTCGTCTTCCGGAGGAAGCGGTGGAAAAATCCTCTGGATTATTACGGATGTCGATGATACCTTCAGAAAAAATCTTTCTGATAACATCGTATCCCAGGCAAGCGCCCAGGGTGTATCGCTCGATATGGTGGAAACAGGTGGCGACCTCGAAACTGAGGTTGACCTTATCACAAGTGCAAAGTCAAAGGGCTACAGTGCGATAATCTGCCGTCCCTCCGATAATTCGACAGCACTACAGCTGAATGTGGCATCCAATGATATTCCTATCATTTATGTTAACAACCAGCCGGCTGACGAGCATCTTACAGCAGACAAGTACATTTACGTAGGTTCCTATGAGCGCCAGGCAGGTCAGTATCAGGCAGAATATGTCATCAAAAAACTCGGAAAAGGTGCAATGAATGTTATCATCTTTGAAGGTGAGAAAGGTCATTCCGCAACAATAAACAGAACTGCAGGTGTAAAAAAGACACTGAAGGAAAACGGTGTAAATGCCAATTATGTTTTCGTTGACTATGCAAACTGGTCAGACCAGGAAGCTGCCGAAAGATTTTCGGTTTTCATGAAAACGGGACAGACTGTGGATGCAATCTTCTGCAATAACGACACAATGGCTCTCGGAGCCGTTGAAGCGCTTAAGGAATTTGGTCTTGATTATTCCAACATTCCGGTTTGCGGCGTGGATGCTACTGCTGACGGCTGTGCATCAATCGCAGCAGGTGAAATGGCATTTACGGTACTTCAGAGTGCTGAAGGCCAGGCAGCAAAGGCTGTCGAAGCAGCCAAGATCCTCGGAAGCGGCGGAACATTAAAGGATGTCGAAGGAACAACCAAGGATCATAAATATATCTGGGTTGATTTTGAGCCGGTAGATAAATCCAATGTAAGTAAATATCAGTAATAACAACAGGGGCTGCTTTCGCAGCCCCTGATATTTTTTGAAAAATTATTATAACCCGTTATACAGTTAATTTTCCCTTCTTAAAATGTTTCCTGCAAAGGGCAATATAGCTCTCATTTCCTCCCATGAAAACCTGCTCACCGTCACGGACAATTCTTCCGTCACATATTCTGGCATTGCAGGTCGCTTTTCTTCCGCACCAGCATACTGTCTTGACCTCTTCTATCTTATCCGCAATTTCCATAAGTCTTGCAGATCCGGGGAAAAACTTTTCCTGAAAGTCGGTTCTTAATCCGTAACAAATTACGGGAACCTTATCAAAGTCCACAATATCGGACAGCATATCAACCTGTTCAGCTGTCAAAAACTGTGCTTCATCTACAATGATCGCATCATATTGTTCAATCATTTTATGCTTTCTTCTGTACTCCTCAAAAAAATCCTCTACCAGCATACATTCAGCCTGTAGTCCGATTCTCGATCTTATTATTGTAGCCCCGTCCCTATTCTCAAGCTTCGGCTTTAGGATAATGGAATTTTTGCCTCTCTCATGATAATTATAATTAACCATCAAAGCATTAGCTGTCTTTGACGATCCCATTGCACCATATCTAAAATACAGTTGTGCCATAACTAATCTCCTCTACATAATTTTTGCTATAAACCAACTGCTTAATCTTAGCACATTTTTCATCTTTTTTTTAGAAAAAATAAAGACACTGTACATGCCTGTGTCATATGCAAGGCTGATAATAATCGTAATAGTTTTTTAAGTTTATGGAGGATTTGCTTATGAAAATGTTAAGATCACTGGCAGCATCAATTTTAATCATAATGCTTTTTAGCAGCACAGCTCTTGCTGCATCCACCGAGAGTGTTGAAAAAGCCGGTGGAAAAGCAACAGATGTTGAAATAAAGGTCACGAAAACCTATGAATATGTTTCAGAATACGGTTACAAATATTTTATTGCCGTATGTGAAAATACATCAGATTACGATCTCGATGTTTCCTGGGATACAGCAAGCTATGATAAAAACGGCAGCATTCTCGAAACCGGTTCTTCATATACTGCTTATGTATCGAGCCATCAGGAATTCGCATTATATGCACTGTTTTTAGCTTCAAAAGAAGCGGCAGATTATGACTACACGATCCATTGGGAAGAAGCCGATTATATCCTTCCTGCATGCAGAGATGTGGATTTATCCTGCGAGGAATCTGATGACGGTCAGCTTGTTATTACCGGAACAAACAATGGAACAGAGGATCTTAGCACCATACAGGCAGTAACGCTTTTCTTTAATGAAAAAAATGAAATCGTTGGCTTTGAAGATTCCTTCCTTGTAAACCAAAGCTATAATGTACTTGCGGGAGAGACCGTTACACAGTCTGTGGATGTTCCCGAAGCAGCTTCACGCTATGAGACCTACTACACTGCTTACAGATGGTAAGCTATTGCTAAAACAACAATGAGTAATACAAAAGAATTTTCATAAATTAAAAAAGCAGCAGGTACCTCATTTCGAATCCACTCGAATAATCGGTACTTGCTGCTTTAATTTTTTAATCTTAATAACCTTTTACATATTTCTCTGCATTGAAGGTAACAGGATCGACATCCGTAAGAGGTTCAAAAACAAGCTCAAGCCCATCATCATAATGCCCTGTTATCACACCGTCTTTAACCTCTGTAATTGTCAGTTCATCTTCATCCTCTTCGGATCCGCCAAACCAGAAGGTTACTTTATCATTAGTCTGTTCGCAGTCAAAGGGAGCTCCTGCACCGACTACCCCGTCCTCCGTATGACCGTAATCTACATCATAAAAAATATAGAAATATGTCTTATCATCATTTTCGACATCGGGAACATCTGTTTTTGCCACATTACCTTCTTCTATTGTTGCCTGTACAGCCTCCTGCATATTAGAAACACCGTCTGCCACACTGTTTGTTCTTTCTTTGTTGCCGCAGCCTGCAAAAATAGTTGCTGCCATTGCTGTAATAGCAGCAATAATCATTGCTTTCTCCAAAGAATTTGTTTTCATAAATTTCCCCTCCAACTTCGACCTGTCTATAGACAGAATCATCTTACAGCCAATATCTTAAACAGTTCTGTCCAACAAATGTCCATCAAGGAGAACAGTATTTATAAAATATCTATATGCTCTCCCGCAAGGGCTTTATTCATACTGCGAACAGCACAGAATTTACCGCACATTGAGCAGGTATCATCAAATTCGGGTGATCTGTCATCCCGGATTGATTTTGCTGTTTCCGGGTCAATAGCGCATTCCCACTGCTTCTCCCAATCAAATTCTTTTCTTGCATCCGCCATCTGATTATCGATATCCATCGCATGAGGAATTTTCTTTGCAATATCAGCTGCGTGAGCCGCAATTCTTGAGGCAATTATTCCCTGCTTAACGTCACTGACATTTGGAAGAGCAAGATGCTCTGCAGGTGTAACATAACAAAGGAAAGCTGCACCCGCAGCTCCTGCAATTGCACCACCTATTGCAGATGTGATGTGATCGTATCCCGGTGCAATATCCGTAACAAGAGGGCCAAGTACATAAAAAGGTGCGCCCATGCATATAGTCTGCTGCATCTTCATATTTGCCTCAATCTGATCCATAGGCATGTGTCCGGGACCTTCAACCATTACCTGAACATCCTTCTCCCAGGCTCTTTTTGTGAGTTCACCCAGCCTTACAAGCTCTTCTATCTGACATACATCACTGGCATCCGCAAGGCATCCGGGTCTGCATGCATCACCAAGCGAAACCGTAACATCATATTCTCTGCAGATATCAAGAATTTCGTCATAATATTCGTAAAAAGGATTCTCTTCACCTGTCATGCTCATCCATGCAAACACAAGTGAACCGCCTCTTGAAACGATATTCATTTTTCTCTTGTGTTTCTTTATCTGATCTATGGTTTTTCTGGTAATTCCACAGTGAAGAGTCACAAAGTCAACTCCGTCCTTTGCATGAAGTCTTACAACATCTATAAAATCCTTTGCCGTAAGCTCTGACAGGTCTCTTTGATAATGAATAACACTATCATATACAGGAACTGTTCCGAGCATTACCGGACATTCATTTACCAGTTTTTGTCTAAAAGGCTGAGTATTTCCGTGGGAAGATAAATCCATGATCGCATCAGCGCCCATATTTACAGCTGCCATCACTTTTTCCATTTCTATATTGTAGTCCTTGCAGTCTCTTGAAACTCCAAGATTTACATTTATCTTTGTCTTAAGCATTGAGCCTACACCCTTTGCCTGAAGACACTTGTGATTTTTGTTGGCACAGATTGCCACCTGTCCTTTTGCTACAAGGTCTCTTATTTCCTCAGCCGTTCTGTATTCTTCCCTTGCAACCTTCTCCATTTCGGGAGTTATTATTCCTTTTCTGGCAGCTTCCATCTGTGTTGCGTAGTTTCTCATTTATACATATCTCCTTTAATTGTTTTTTCTAAATATCATGTTTAAGCCAAATCCCCATCACTAAAGTTAACTGATATGTGCATCTGCACGTTATGGAAAAGAGGGCCTCTTCCTTTTCCCAGATCAAGTTCCATGCCTATACATCTTTCTATATATTCTTTGGCTTTTCTGACAGATGTTTCGAGTTTTTTTCCTTTTGCCAGATTACTTGCTATGGCACTTGAAAGTGTGCAGCCGGTCCCATGCGTGTTGGGGTTATTTAACCTGTTACCGCTCATCCAAATGTATTCCGGCACTTCACCACCCCGGATCAGGCACAGTAAATCCGTAGCTTTTCCCGCTTCGTCAAAGCAGCTGTGTCCTCCCTTTATAAGCACGCTGCATAAAAACTCCGAAGATAGTTTCTTTGCCGCATTTTCCATATCCTCTTTAGACGATATTTTCATCTGCGACAAGATCTCAGCCTCAGGAATATTGGGAGTTATAAGCATGCATTTGCAAAACAGCCTGTTCTTTAAATAATCAAGTGCTTCTTTTCTCGAAAACTCCGTTCCGGAAGTTGAGCTTAAAACCGGATCAAGAACCACATTTTTAAGCTCATATTTATCAATCATCTCGTTTACAGCTTCCATCGCCGAAACATCGGGAAGCATTCCGATTTTTACCGCATCAGGCAAAATATCAGAGCAGACTGCATCCGTCTGCTTTATAATAAACTCCTTTGGAACCTGCATAATTCCGCTTACTCCCATGGTATTTTGTGCAGTAAGAGCTGTAATAACACTCATCCCGAACACATCATGGGCTTCCATGGTCTTAAGATCTGCCTGTATCCCTGCGCCTCCTGAAGGATCACTTCCTGCAATAGTAAGAACTGTCTTTTGTTTCATGACTCCTCCAGTTCCTCAAAAACAAAGAGAAGCTTCCTTGCTGTTTCTTTAGGAGAAGCTGCTTTCATGATCGCCGATACAACGCAAATGCCTGCTATGGGTGCTCCTTTTAAGATCTGCAAATTATCTCTGTTTAGTCCTCCTATGGCATTTACCGGAATAGGGACTGCCTTACATATATCCTTCAAGGTATCTACTGATGTGAGCACAGTCTTTACCTTTGTTGTTGTGGGATAAATCGCACCGACTCCAAGATAATCAGCTCCTTTCTCATATGCCAGAAGTGCCTGAGAGACTGTTTTTGTCGTGGCCCCGATTATCATATTTTTGCCTACGATTTTTCTTGCGGTATCAATCTGCATGTCGCTCTGTCCAAGGTGCACCCCCTCTGCCTCTATCGCCATAGCAACATCAATTCTGTCATCTACAATGAGAGGAACTTTGTATTTTTTTGTTATTTCGTGAACCTTTGCCGCAAGTTCAATGTACTCTCTTGTAGACTTATCTTTTTCTCTTATCTGAACTATGGATACCCCGCCAAGTATGGCTTCTTCTATTTTTTTCAAAAAATCTTCCTCAGATAGCCCTGTGCTGTCTGTAACAAGATAAAGTTTTAATTTTTCACGCTCCAAATTCCCCACTTAACTGCTCCTCTCATCTCTATACACAACCTTTTATCCGGCTCACCTATAAACACATGTTTTTGACACATCAACCATTTTCATTTTTTCCTGCATTTTGTCATCAACAACCGAGAGCGCATCAAGAAGACTTATTAAAAAGCTTCCGCAGCCTGTTTTTTGTCCGTTCCCGCCAAGTGATCTCTCGGCAATCTCACCCGCTATTCCAAAAAAGCTGCAGGCATCTGCAACAATACCTGTGGCTTTTTCAGTAAGCTTTTCTTTTTCTTCTTTTCCGAGAAATGTGGCACATATTGCGCCAAGCATACAGCCTGTCCCGGTTATCTGTCCCATCTGCTTATTTCCGTTACTTATAAAAAAAGTTTTATCCCCGTCAGTAACAATGTCCTTTTCCCCGGATGCCAGTACTAAAGCCCCGAGCTCTATAGAAAGCTTTCCGGCCAGATAAGCTATCTCATCTATGTAAAGATCATCAGCTGCATCAACGCCTTTCCATCTGTAGGTCTCATCCAGGAGAGCCTTTATTTCCGAGTAATTTCCCTTAACAAGTAAAAGGCTGCCCGGATTATGTTTGTATATCCCAAGAAGCTCCAGAATAAAATCCCGCCTTAGTCTGGAACAGGCAGCCCCGACAGCATCTATAACTACCGGAATTTTCTTTTCAAGCGCTGTCTCTAAGGAAACTCTCATTGCCTCCATTCTGGAATCACTTATATTTCCTGTGTTTATCAAAAGGGCTGATGCTGTTTTTGTAATCTCGTTTACTTCAGCCGGATGTTCTGCCATGATTGGCTTTGCACCCAAAGAGAGAATGGCATTTGCGCACTGCATCATTGAAATCGGATTCGTAATACAATGAATTAAAGCTGCCATTTACGCCACCGCACCTTTATTATTTTTTTCATGTTTTTCTGTTTCAGTATCCCTTAAACTGTTCTGAATCTTTGAAAGTATTCCTGCTGCCTCAAGTCTTTTCAGAAGAAGGAAAGCAATGCTTCCCCCTATAAGAGTTCCGCAGATAAAAGATGGTACATAGAAAAACCATGTAAGTCCTTCTTTGCCCCACAAATATGTCATCACCGGATATGATACTATTGCACCGATGACACCTGTGCCTATGATTTCTCCAAGCACTGCGGCAATTATTTTTCCTTTGGATAATTTGTAGAAAATACCTGAAAGAGTTGCCCCGAAAACCGCTCCCGTAAGGGCAAGCGGGGGTATCCCCATGATCAGCATTCTGATAATACCGATCAGTACAGCACATAAAAGTGCATAAGCAGGTCCCATGAACACTGCGCATGTGATGTTGATAAGATGCGCCATCGGGCACATTCCCTCAACCCTCAGAATTGGTGATATTACAACACCAAGCGCAACAAACATAGCAAGCATCACCAATCTGAGTAAGTAGTTACTTTTTTTCATACCGTTCTCCTTTTCCCAAGTTTCTCAAAAATTTTCAAAACCATCCAGACGGTAAGAACTACTACTTATGCAAAAGGAATATATTCCTCCTGCGCCGATGCACATCCATAGCAAAGCGTTTTTCATCTTACCGGAAATACCGGGGTAATTCATGTAAGAAAAAAAACGGAAGCACCCATTTGGTTGCTTCCGCGACATTCTGAACATATCCCCATCAGTCATCCCTACGTTGGCATTATCCAAATCAGGTTATCGGTCGAAGGTCATACCTTCCTCTCAGCCTGTAATACAAGCTCCCGTCTGTTAAATTTTCTTACTCTTTATACACTATGCATGGTAATATTGCAAGCAATTTTTCGATTTTTTTATTCAATAGATATAATTTTAATCTGATCACTTATAAACAGCTATATCCGGCGTGAGCGCATCGAAGTATTTTCCGCCATAATCTGAATCCTGCCAGTTTTTTTCTCCCGAATTCCAAACATCTGCAAATTCACCTGTTTTTTCATCATATGTAGCATTCATATAAGTGACGGTCACGCTTACATCGTCCTTTTCTTCAGAGGAATAATTAATATTAATGATGTAGGTGCCAAAAGTCACATTTATACGTGACCTTGACATGTATTTTGAACATTGATAACTGAATAAAACTATGTTTGATGACAGATTTCCTTATTGAGGAGCATATTCATCCCCTTTATTACCGTCATTCCATAACCAATGCCCGGCATTTCGATTTACCTTTAATAAACCGCATCAGTTTGGCGAAATTTTGGGCACCAACTTTAAAGCCAAAGCGGTATTTTGTCTTTAGCTTTCCACGGACAGGCATTTTATCAACGCCATATTTATTTCTGAGGATTGACGGTGAAGTCTCTACACCGTTCCTGATTCTGCCGATTTTATTTCTGGTATCATCATCCAGAATCTCCAAAGATCCTAACAAACGTTTTCTGGAGTTTAAGGATATAACCATTGTGGCAGTCCGCTTCTTCAGCTTCGGATTGCATTCACATCGGTGCGGACAGTTTTCACATGTTTCTCTTGTGAAAGATACTCGTGCGCTGTTTGTCTGTTTTATGTAAGAAGTGCTCTTTGGAACATTTCCAGCAGGACATTTTGATACCGTACCTTCAGTTGTGATCTCAAATTCAGCAAGTATAGGATTTGGTTGTTTACCAATAAGGCCTGTTGAGAAAACTGCAATGCCTTTTTTAGCAGCCTGCATTTTTATCTCATGGCTGTCATAAGCTCCATCGGTTATAAGCGCTATAGCTTCAGGAGATTCTTCCTGGTTGTCGATGTATTCCTTGATGAATGATGCATCACTTCTGGTATTCACATCATACTGGTAGTCTGTGATAATGGATCCATTTTCACCAACAGTTTCTGTGAGATTGGCTACATATCCGCGGTGCTCTTTACCAGCCTTACTTCTGAAGGTTGCCTCCGGATCAGCTGGATTCTGAAGAATAGTGGCATTCATTTCACCTTTATCTTTCGGAATGATATGGCCATTGCCATCATCCTTGGTCTGTTCTGAGATTGCTCTTTCAAGCAGTTGATAGTCAGTGGTTTCTCCATGGGTATCCTTACATGTTGGAAGAAGTTTGACCGCATCATCGATTACTTTTTGAATCCGTTCTGACTGAGGGATATCCTTTTCGTAATATACGACACGATTCCTGTTGTTAGGATCCGCATAAGCTTCCAACCCTTTGATCTTGTCATTGTAACCGCCTCGTTTAAGGCTTGCTACAAGATTTGACAAGCAGGTATACAACAGTTCCAGACGTCCCATCTTCTTGATGTTAGACTCAATCATCATACTGTCCATACGTCTAATGTTAGGGTTTAAGTCCATGAACTTGCAGATATGATCAGAAAGCGAAACCATACACTCATGAACAAGGTCGATACCAGTCACAAGTTCATAAGCTGAGACTCTTTCACGGAAACGGCTGAAAGTCCTGTCACTGATTGGCTGCTTCTCAAAGCTGGTAGTATGAAGAGCATACTGATAACGGAAATCAAACTCCATGGTTTCGATCATCTCATCCTCAGAAATGCCATTGAACTCAGCAAGCATCATTGCGCCAACGATAACATTTATTGGAGCGTTTGGTCTTGAGTTGGTACTACTGCTGTATAATGGAGCAAACAGCATCTCATTGATGTTTACAAAGATCTCTTGCGAAAACTGATGAGCCCATGAACTTTCAAGCATCTTCTGTTTTCTTTCTGAGAGAAATGTAAGAGAATCAAAAAGAGACACTTGCTGATGATCATTTAAGATGAATGACATGGCTGAAACCTCGTTAAATACTGGATTTGATACTAATATTTTACCGCAGATCAGCACTAAAACATAGCTTTATTCAGTTATCAATGTGCATTTTTAGGGTGTTTCTATACTTTTGACACCCACATCATATTAATGATACCGTTCCCTCTTCTGAAAATTTCATTTATCTGATAGCCTGATTGTCTGATTTCACCTGCAAGGTCAAACCCGCATATCTTTTCCAGTTCATTTTCTGTAATTGCAGTTCCACCGTATTCTCTGAAATCCATGTCATAGCTATCATAAAAATAATAATATATTTTCCAGGTGTGCCCCATATTTGAGGCTTCGTCTTCCTTTCCTATGTCATAGGTATACATATAGTCATAGGCACTGAATGTCAGATTAAAGTCACCGGTTTTTCCGACCCTCGTTACAAAGCCCTTTTTGGAAATATCAGACTCATATACCTCCGAATCCTCCACGTAATACACAGCAGATACTGCTGCCGTGGTATATGACTCATTGAAATATATAAAGTTTCTGTCATCAAGCTTCCACTCACCAAGAACAGTATCATCTTCGTTTACTACATATTCCCAATCGTCGTGGAGTACTGTGCAGCCTTCATCATTTACAAACCATATTTTTCCCCGGCAGGTATTAGTATCTTCGTCCAATTCATTATTGTCGAGAACAAAGCCCTCATAATAACCGTCAGAGTCAAAATCATCAATAAGATAGTATTTTATTTTATCGGCAGATACCCCTGCAGACTCAGCCACCTTGGATAAAAAGACAGATTTTGCCTCGCCACTGTCAGAGACCTTATGTACAAGACTGTCTTCTGTTACAACAGTATCGGCTGTTGCGGTTTCTTCATCCGGAATCACATCGGCAGAAACAGCGGCATTTTCTTCGCTGCTTGCAACAATTTCATCGACGACCACTTCCGAATCATTATCATTCAAAGAAGCCATTCCGCATCCGGAAAGAGAGGCGGTGCCTACAGTACAAATTAATACTGCCAAAGTCTCTGCTTTTCTCATACTACCTCCAAAAGTCTCATAAGTAAAAAACCGCTGTACACAGAACATTTTAGCATTCATTCATAATAAATGCTAAACATTTCCTATGTTTCGAGCTTTTTTGGAACCAATGAACAAATTCGGCCGGCAGAATCTGCTGTTATTGCACAAAAATCTTCATAGAAAGCGAATTATAACTGTTCTTTAAGGAAGTCTTTTACAACTGAAATCATAGCCGGAAGGTCATTGTCATAGCAATGCGTATCTCCTTTAATGATCTCAAGCCTGCAGTTCTTAAACAGCTTCGCTGATTCAACCGAATAATTAACAGGTACAGCCTCATCATTATCGCCATGAACTATAAGAACAGGCTTATCGAATCTTGCTCCGGCATCCTCAAGGTGAAGTGTCTGGGCTGCCCTTATATAATTTCCGCCAAGCTCCCTTCCATCCCATGACATAAGAGCCTCGGGAATATTGTCGGGATCAAAATCCTGTCCCAAAAGGTTACCCTTTTTTGCACCCTCAAGAATGACTGTTGCAGCAGAAAGCGAAATAAGAGCTTTTACCCTGTCTCTCTCCATACCTGAAAGGAGCATTGCGGTAAGTCCTCCCTGGGAATGTCCGCAGAGGTAAATGTCTGTGACAAAGTCCAGCTTTCTGACATAATCAATTGCTGCCATTCCGTTTGAAAGCCACTTGTAAAGTGTGTGGTCTCTAAACTCTCCTTCACTTTTTCCGTGACCATACATATCAATTCTAAGTGTAGCCATTCCGATTTCATTCATAGCCTCCGAAACAGCCAATAGATGGCGTTCTTCCTTATATCCGGTAAAACCATGGATAATGATACAAATGGGACACTTCTCTGTTTTTTCCTTTGGCATATCAAGCTCTACGCTTAGTTTTATTCCATCGTCTGTAATGTACATTTCTGTCTCCTTTTCAAAAAAACTATGTCTTTTTCCATTATAAATAATAGAAGAAAACATAGCCTTTCATTTATTGCTCTTTTATGTGAAATTATTCATTCTTATGGCAGCCTTTTTTACTCTTGTCCCCCGTCTTTCAAGAAGTCAGATTTTATCTACTGCATCCCTGAAAATATCCTCATGATCGAATGCAAGATCTGACAGTTTAAGCATCAGCTCCCCATTCTTCAATGAAAAATCCCCATCTGCCTCATCTACCAAAAACCATTTTGCATCTGCAGCATCATCGCCGGCAATTGGCTTTATTTCATTTTCCTTCACACATGCAAGATAAGCACAGGATACGGTCCAGTCTCTCGGATCTCTTCCGGGCTTACTGTATACACCAACAAGCGTAAGCTTTTTTGCATCCATTTTTATACCGGTCTCTTCTTCAAGCTCTCTTGATGCAGTCTCTTCAATTCTCTCTCCGGCCTGAGAAAAGCCGCCAGGAAGTGCCCACTTACCAAGACATGGATGATTGCCTCGTCTGATAAGAAGAACCTTGTCACCGCCTTCTCCCTTGGCAATTATGCAAATATCTGCCGTAAGCGATGGCTTTTTCCATCTGTCAGGATCATAGTCCTTTAAATACTCAGCTTCTGTAAGACCGTTTTTATCTCTTAATTCATTCTCCATAACAGCTCCTTTCCCAAATAATAACCACACCAAATCCTACTCACATTGAGGTTCTCAAAAGTATGTCAAATCCGTTCTTTACAAGCTTCCGGCATGATACCCGTCCCCAGCATCATCCTAACTCCTCCCAAATCAGTTTTTCAAACAACTTATGGATAATAAGACCTTTTTGCGATTAATTTCCTTAATTGAGGCAGTATTACAGCTTAAATTATAACTGCCTATATCTGCATTTCTCAGGATATAGGCAGAACTTCGACCATAAACAACTATAAACCACTACCTATATAGTGGACAATTTTGATTTTACTTTTAGCCCATTTACAACAAATTGTATTGCTACTATTAGTAGCATCCAAGATAGTAGTAGAAAAACACCGATTCCGGCTGTATGTTCTTTTGATTTTTTAAAATATCCTCATCGGCGCCTCACCCGCCCCCTGAAGTTGAGGACTTAGTACTTTATCCCGGAATATTTTTTTCCACAGATAACATCCTGTTTCATTGTATCATTCATCCAAAAAATCCCAACATATTTCTTTAAGAATTCACTGTGAGTAAGGTGGACTAAGAAAAAGGTCCGGGGGACCTTTTCCTACCGGACGGACCGACAAAGCAGCTATGCTGCGAGAAGACCTTGAACCTAGGGTTCAAGGTCTCCTCGGCACAAAATAAAAAAGGGATTAACATTCCTGCTAATCCCTTTTTATTTCGTGCGGAAGATGGGACTTGAACCCACACGATGTAGCCATCACAAGATCCTTAGTCTTGCTCGTCTGCCAATTCCGACACTTCCGCATTCAGTTGTCTGCGCTGTATTTATCAGCGACAACTTCTATATAATAACAAATTTTCAAAATAAGTCAACACCTTTTTTCAAAAATCGTTAATTAGTTTTTTTATTGATGTTATATAGTAGCAAACAATCCCCACACTGATCGTTCCTTAAATTTGTACAATTTCTGAATCCCCATATTTATGCACATTTACGCATATTTAAAAAACTAAATAGTAGTATAATAGTTTCTATAAACATCGAAAGGAAGTATTCATAAATGAAAGAGTTAAAACCTATAACAAACAGACTTCTATGGATTTTTGCGCTTGGGCAGTTTGGCTGGAGCCTACTTTCGGGAATAGTTTCAAACTGGATGGTTTATTACTACACCGGTATGCCCAGCGAGCAAAACCCCAACACAGGCGTATTTGCATCAGGTATTACTCAGTCACCGATATTATTTAAACTCACTCTTTTTGGTCTTGTTCTTGCAGCAGGTCGTATCTTTGACGCAGTAACAGATCCGCTTATAGCAGGATGGTCTGACAGAAGCAATTACAAGGGAGGACGAAGAATCCCCTTCATGCGTGCCATGGCCATTCCCTTCTCGCTTTGCACAATCGGTCTGTTTACGCTTCCTCAGACAGCGAGCACAGGTCTTAACGATACCGTTCTTTTCATATTGCTCATGGTCTTCTACCTTTTCATGACCATGTTCTGCACACCTTATAATGCGCTGATTGCAGAGCTTGGTGATACACAGCAGCACCGCATAAATGTATCAACCTTCATATCCTTTACGTTTATTCTCGGACAGAGCATTTCCTTCCTGCTTCCCAATGTTGCGGGAGCTCTGCAGGGATCCGTTGGTCAAAAGAACTCCATCCGTATTTCGGTTGCAATCATGTCTGCAATAGCGTGCCTGGCAATGCTGATTCCCGCATTCTATATAAATGAACGCGACTATATTGATTCAAAGCCAAGTAATACCAGACCCTTCAAGTCGCTGGCAATTACTTTTTCCAACGGTCAGTTCAGACGCTTTGTCTACAGTGACGTGATTTATTTCTTTGCGCTCACTTTATTCCAGACAGGGCTTGCTTTTTATGAAACACAGCTGATGGAAATCGAAGACACCTGGACCTTCGTTCTTACTGCCACCATGACAGCAATCAGTATAACTTTATATCCTCTTGTAAATATCCTGGCAAAAAAGATTGGCAAAAAGCCACTTATTATCGTGGGATTTTTCGCATACTGCCTAGTTTTCGGCATTACAACCATATGCGGAAAAGGCCTTCACTGGGGCTTTATCATAGCAGTTTCAGCAGCTGTTCCCATGGCAATCCTTGGAATACTTCCCCAGGCTTGTGTAGCTGATGTTGCAGAACTTACAAGACTCGAGACCGGCGAAGACCGAAGCGGTATGTTCTTTGCGGCAAGAACCTTTGCATTTAAAATGGGGCAGGCAATTGCGCTTGTTACCTTCACTTCCGTAACCGTTTCACAAACAGCCTCAAGCTATCGTACAACTGCAGCTGTAGCCTTTATAACCTGTTTTATCGGTGCAGTAATATTCTTTAGATACAACGAGAAGCATATACTTCAGCAAATCAGCGATTTAAAGAACCGCCGATAAAAAAACGATATTATTTAGCTTTCAAAAGAAAAAAGGAGCTGTGAAATGATGTCTGAACCGCTCCCCGTCAAGTAGACAGTCAAAAAAATAAATTTTCTGCCATCAGTTTTTCTCCTGATGGCAGTTTTTATGCCACCAGCAAATAATTATTATGTTTCTCTATAGGCGTAAGAACACCAAGATTTCTCTGTAAACGTCTGTTGTTATAGTATTCAATGTATTCCTCAATCATCGTAACCAATGAAGCTTTATCCTTGAATCTTTTTCCATAATACCGCTCTCGCTTGATTATTCCCCAAAAGCCTTCCATGGGACCGTTGTCGATGCATTTTGCCACTCTTGACATGCTCTGAGTCATTCCAGCAGCCTCTAACTTCGCGTGGAACAGTCTGTTTGTATACTGGAATCCTCTATCACTGTGGCACAATGGTGTTGCACCAGGATTTGCAACTATAGCAGCATCAAATGTATCAAATACCAATGGGTTATTATTCGAATCACTTATCACATATGATACGATTCTTCGATCATATAAATCGAGGATAGCACTCAAATATATCTTATGAATTTCCTGATCCACATAATATTTGAATTCCGTTACATCTGTCAGCCACTTTTGGTTAGGGGCATCTGCCGAAAATTCTCTATTTAAGATGTTCTCGGCAATGAATTGAGGATTAGCCGCCTGTCTTGTGCATCCATTGTTGGCATATTTTATAGTGGATTTAATTCCCTTTTTACGGCAGATCCTAAGGACACGTTTATCATTTACCTTTATATCATGGTACCGTTCTAGATCATCTCTAATACGTCGATATCCTTTATCAGGGCTCTCTGTGTGTATTTTTTCTATTTCATCAGCTATACGTTTGTTTTCAGTTTCGTAGGCTGGAATCCCCCTATGCAACCATTTATAGTATGCGGCTCGGCTAACATTTCCCACTTTGCAGAGTGCAGAAATTGGATAGCCATGTTCATCATTCTCTGCCTTAATAGCAAGATATACCTGCTCATGACGGATAAGGCTCAGTCCCACCCCCTCTCTATTGCATCGAGTTTTTTTAAGAAAGCAGCCTCCATTTCAGCACGTTCCTTTTCTGCACGAAGTATCCTATTTTCAGCGCGTAACCTATCCAATTCTGTCATTTCTTCTTTAGACTTGGTTCTTCCACGCCTGTCTTTAAGAGCCTCAATTCCATCGGCCTTATATTTAACTGTATAGTTTCGTGCTTGCTGATATGATACCTTGAACCTCTCAGCAGTTTCTGCATAATTGCAATCATGAGAAATGCAATACTGAACAATTTCTACACGCTCATCAAATGTTGTTTTTCTCCCCTTGGTCATGATGGTTACTCCTCCTGTTTCGGAAGCTTTCAGTTCCTCATGATCATTATATTTCTTTATCCAGTTTTGTAACTTACTTTTTGCTCTAATGCCATATTTCTGACATATAGATAGTAATGAGCCTTCTCCATTTATATACTCCAGAACTGCTTTCTCCTTCAGTTCCTTGGAATATTTTTTGTATTTTCTTTGATAAAATGATGTAGGTGCCAAAAGTCACATTTATACGTGACCTTGACATGTATTTTGAACATTGATAACTGAATAAAACTATGTTTGATGACAGATTTCCTTATTGAGGAGCATATTCATCCCCTTTATTACCGTCATTCCATAACCAATGCCCGGCATTTCGATTTACCTTTAATAAACCGCATCAGTTTGGCGAAATTTTGGGCACCAACTTTAAAGCCAAAGCGGTATTTTGTCTTTAGCTTTCCACGGACAGGCATTTTATCAACGCCATATTTATTTCTGAGGATTGACGGTGAAGTCTCTACACCGTTCCTGATTCTGCCGATTTTATTTCTGGTATCATCATCCAGAATCTCCAAAGATCCTAACAAACGTTTTCTGGAGTTTAAGGATATAACCATTGTGGCAGTCCGCTTCTTCAGCTTCGGATTGCATTCACATCGGTGCGGACAGTTTTCACATGTTTCTCTTGTGAAAGATACTCGTGCGCTGTTTGTCTGTTTTATGTAAGAAGTGCTCTTTGGAACATTTCCAGCAGGACATTTTGATACCGTACCTTCAGTTGTGATCTCAAATTCAGCAAGTATAGGATTTGGTTGTTTACCAATAAGGCCTGTTGAGAAAACTGCAATGCCTTTTTTAGCAGCCTGCATTTTTATCTCATGGCTGTCATAAGCTCCATCGGTTATAAGCGCTATAGCTTCAGGAGATTCTTCCTGGTTGTCGATGTATTCCTTGATGAATGATGCATCACTTCTGGTATTCACATCATACTGGTAGTCTGTGATAATGGATCCATTTTCACCAACAGTTTCTGTGAGATTGGCTACATATCCGCGGTGCTCTTTACCAGCCTTACTTCTGAAGGTTGCCTCCGGATCAGCTGGATTCTGAAGAATAGTGGCATTCATTTCACCTTTATCTTTCGGAATGATATGGCCATTGCCATCATCCTTGGTCTGTTCTGAGATTGCTCTTTCAAGCAGTTGATAGTCAGTGGTTTCTCCATGGGTATCCTTACATGTTGGAAGAAGTTTGACCGCATCATCGATTACTTTTTGAATCCGTTCTGACTGAGGGATATCCTTTTCGTAATATACGACACGATTCCTGTTGTTAGGATCCGCATAAGCTTCCAACCCTTTGATCTTGTCATTGTAACCGCCTCGTTTAAGGCTTGCTACAAGATTTGACAAGCAGGTATACAACAGTTCCAGACGTCCCATCTTCTTGATGTTAGACTCAATCATCATACTGTCCATACGTCTAATGTTAGGGTTTAAGTCCATGAACTTGCAGATATGATCAGAAAGCGAAACCATACACTCATGAACAAGGTCGATACCAGTCACAAGTTCATAAGCTGAGACTCTTTCACGGAAACGGCTGAAAGTCCTGTCACTGATTGGCTGCTTCTCAAAGCTGGTAGTATGAAGAGCATACTGATAACGGAAATCAAACTCCATGGTTTCGATCATCTCATCCTCAGAAATGCCATTGAACTCAGCAAGCATCATTGCGCCAACGATAACATTTATTGGAGCGTTTGGTCTTGAGTTGGTACTACTGCTGTATAATGGAGCAAACAGCATCTCATTGATGTTTACAAAGATCTCTTGCGAAAACTGATGAGCCCATGAACTTTCAAGCATCTTCTGTTTTCTTTCTGAGAGAAATGTAAGAGAATCAAAAAGAGACACTTGCTGATGATCATTTAAGATGAATGACATGGCTGAAACCTCGTTAAATACTGGATTTGATACTAATATTTTACCGCAGATCAGCACTAAAACATAGCTTTATTCAGTTATCAATGTGCATTTTTAGGGTGTTTCTATACTTTTGACACCCACATCATAAAATGCTTCAGTGCCATCGCTTTGGTAAATGGCAATCCATAGTTGTACGGATGTGAGTGCAACTCCAAGCCTTGCTGCTGCATGGCACTGTGTTTCTTTTCCATCAAGAATCCCCTTTACTGTCATTAATTTTTCATCTGGATCTATCTTATATTTGGACATAAAAATGCTCCCTCCCAAGCAGTACAAGATTTTATTATTTCTCTTGTCTACCTAGAAGGGAGCATATCAAATGATGTCTTCACAGCTCCTTTTCATGTTTGTATCTATATTCACATGTTAACCGGTACCTGAACCTATTTTTTTGGTTCAAGTGCCTTCTCTTCATTCTTGATTTCCCAATGAATAAGGAAGGTAAGTGCTGCCCGAAGAGCGATAATAGCGCCAAGGATTCCAAGTTCAGCCCATTCTCTTACAACAACAGTCCTTAAAACCTCGCCACCGAGCTTAAATTCCAAAGCCAGGGCTATTCCCTGTGCAAGCTCCAATCTTATCGAATCTTTTTTCCTTATCCAGAATATAAAGCTTTTAACAGCCGTATACACAAGTATTCCTATACCGAAAAACTCAAGCAGTATAGTAGAAAACTCAACTATATAACGAAGCAGATTTTCCGCATTTTGATATAGTTCCTCCATAGGCCCTCCTTGTGCAAAAACGGCACCTTATGAATTCTTGCATTCAAAGATAAAAATCGTTCCGGAATCTATCTTTATTCTAAACTTTAAGGAAGGTGGCTGTAAACCTCTTTTACTCACTTTTGCTGTATGATCACATTTGTTGAAAATATAGTTTTTACAAGAAAAATGAGAAATACAAAAACAAGTATTGGAATCACACACGAAGTCACTATCATAACCGCCAGGGATTCCAAAAGACCGCTTAAAAATGAAGTAACCTTTTCAACGGTATCATTCTTCAATGTAGTGATTTCTCCAAGTATTCCTGAATCAGCTTCATTTTCGATGTCCAGTTCATTGTACTCTTCAACCGTTGTATTAACTCTTTCTGCCTGAGTCATGTACACCATATCGGACAGTTTTACACTTGCAGGCACTATCGTAAATATTACGATTCCAATAAATGCTATTTTGCAGGCAACGGTTTTCCAATTCTTTTTGTCAAATACGACCGCACAGCCAAATATCAGGCACGCAAGCGGAATAAAAAACGAAAATGCCACATACCCGGTGATTCCTATCATGAATTTTTCAAGATAAAGGGCACTTAATATCAAAAGGAAGTAACCGGCAAGCTCTGCCAGCTGCTCCGCAATAGGAGTACAAATATCCCCGGGAAGAACCGAAAGTGTTGCTGAAGTCGCCGCAGCGCCTCCTGACAACGTCATTACCGTTGCAATCTTTTCATCAGTCTTTTCAACATAATAAGTGTGGTTCTGCGGGTTACCTGCCCAAGGCGCAACCTTCGTAAAGGATATAACCGCAATAAGCATAAGTACTACTACCAACGTTGTTTTCTTAATATCCATAACAATCCTCACTCATCTAAACTCAGGATTTTTGAACACATCTTCATTTTTGCGTTCAAGAGGTCATATTAGAATACGGATCATGCCGATCAGTCACCGGCAAATTTGTTTACTCAAACACGATTTCATACTCCTTTGTCTGAGGAATAGACTTTATAAAATTCAATACAAGATTTTTTGCCTGCTCATCCGATCTCTCAAGTATTCCGCTATCCAGCGCTTTTTGTTTGGCAGCATCCTCGAACTCGGAAAGAGACATGTTATAGTCCTCAAGCTTCAATGGATTCCATAGGGAATCCTTCTCAGAAAAGACCTTAAAGGTATCTTTGTCTATTGTGACCGCCTGTATCTCTGACTTTGGAAGATTAACATTCAGAGTCTTTCTATTATCATCTTTACCGATCGTTATCTTCGCAAAATCTATCCCTGCCATTACCGCACCGTCATAGCTGTACATCATTTCAGATGATGAGGGTATAAGATCAAAAATCTTCTTTTCCTTTGTATACTTCTCGACCTGAGTAAAATAATATTCCTGGGTCATAAGTATTCCCATTCCCTCAAGTCCTTCCCGGATTGTCTCTGTATTGACAGTAACTACCGCCTTGTCTTCCTTTGGTTTTAACGTTGCAATAGGTGTTTTTTCCAATGCATCGTCCTTACTTGTCTGAAGATTTTTGACATAGCTCACAACAAGAATAATCATCAGGATAACTGATATTGCTATGATTGCAGGATAGATAATTTTTTTGATTATTTCAAAAATATTCATCTTACGCCCTCCCATCGAAAACGGGTTTATGTCACACTATCATCATAATAATGAAAAAAGCAAAAGTATATTTCTTCTTTGGCAAATAAACACATTCTATTTTTCTTTAATGAAACTTCAACCCAGGGTTCAATTGGGTTATCAGCACAAAATAAAACACAACGCAGCCTCTTAGCTGCATATATCATTATTTATTTTTCTCTTTATACAGCGAAATTTTCATTCCCTTCTGCATATCCTCTACCATTTCAATCTTTGTCTTATAATTTGCCGAAATGAACTCTGCTTTAGACTCCGGAATCCCGTATCTCATATAAAATTCTTTAGTCTCGTCCGGAGAAGGGAGCTTAGCCAGATCTGCCACATTTGCATTTTTAATATGTGCTATCATTTTTTCTTCCGAATCATGAAATGCTGTAATCTTCCTCTCCAGTATTTCCCTTCGGGAAAGAGGTTTTAATCTCTCGGAATTGTAAAACATACTATTTCCTGAATCAAAAATCGGGGCAGGTGATATAAATCTCATACTATCCACATCCCTAAGCACTCCAAAATTCAGTAAATGTTCATCAGTATTGCTTATTATAAAGTCTGTCAAGGTTTGATAGTCCATGTATTTCTGCGCGTTTTCCATGTCTATCCCATTTTCCGCACATATGTCAATAAACGTATCATAAAGAGACCTGTCATTCCTCGCCTTAACTGATTCAATTATTTCCAACGCAGAGACAAATTCTACTTCCTTTGATGTAAATGACTTGCACAGGCATTGTAAACTGTTATCCGATGACCTGTTCCTTGTCATATATTCAGTATAATCTATCCCCGCACCCAACCTCTTGTGCAAAAGTGATGCAAAGGATTCATTAATAACCTGTTGTCCATAAAATGCGGACGCCGTTTTCACAAGAATGGGAATATCTTGAGACACATCCCAATATTTTTCCATCTGCCCACTTAATGAGGCATTAGGATCATACGACGTTGCACTATGAAATGGAATTCTCGTCTTATAATATTGCCTTTGTTCATACAAATTTATATCATCATAATCAAGCTTTGCATCTATTGGACAAATCCAATATGAATCATTAAGGCTTAACCCTAAGTTTTTGGCTAAATATGCCTCACCACTTATGCAGTTATTATCCCTTAGTACCTGCTCGAAAGTTTTTCGTGTCCCGGGAACTGCTCGAATAGCCCACCACTTTCGCATATTCTCACTATTAGCATTGCCTAAAAAAGGTGCTTTTTCAGGATCAATCATCTCAAACGCCTGAAGTTGTCCGGTCCCTTTATCAAGTGAAATAATTCCACATAAATCATTTTTATGTTTCAGAAGATATCTTTCCATTCTTAAATTCCTCTGCAAGTTTCCTGATTTCAAGTTCTTCAAGCAATAGGTCTATTTCCATTTTTGCAAAAATCGGAGCATACTTAAAGTTCTCCGGAATTATATATGACCGCTCCATCACCCGATGATAGGTCTCGCCATCCACCTCCACAACGAGTTCCATATTATCTCCTGCATCCCGCCAGATATAGTCCACTTCATTATATCTTCCCTCAACATTCTCAAGTATTGGAAATGGATCGAGTAATTCCTCAATATGCACATCAAAAAATGCTGCAAGCTTCATCAGGGTTCTTCCTGAGCAGGAATTAATCTGCTGCTTCCGATTCAAAATCTCATTAACAGTCGTATATTGTAACCCCGACAGCTTCGCCAACTGTCTCTTATTAATTTTTTTTTCCTCAAATAAAGCAATTATTTTATCATTCATAATATTATCCTTTAGTATAATATTAACATTATAGTGTCAAATTAACAACAAAGTGTTATTTTTATCAAACCTGTGAATACTCCCTGTCTTGTACCGGAAGAAGGGGTGAGGTAGATTAAGAAAAAAGTCCGGAGGGCTTTTTTTCACCGAACCAATCGACGAAGCAGCTATGCTGCGAGGAGGCCTTCAACCCAGGGTTCAAGGGGCTCCTCGGCACGAACAAAAAAGAGGTATGACAGTTGTCATACCTCTTTCATTCGTGCGGAAGAAGGGACTTGAACCCTCACGATGTAGCCATCACAAGATCCTTAGTCTTGCTCGTCTGCCAATTCCGACACTTCCGCAAATAAAATATTAAGTTTGTTGCTAGAGCTGGACTCTAATGCAGGAAAAGGGACTTGAACCCTCATGATATTGCTATCACACGGACCTGAACCGTGCGCGTCTGCCAATTCCGCCATTCCTGCAAGCGACAATAGATATTGTAGCCACTAACTATCATTTTGTCAACTAATTTTTATAAAGAATATCCGCTGTTTTTAATAATTCACTAAAACTTCTGTATTTCTGGGCATATTGTATTAACGAAGCAACCAAAACAAGGAAACTTACAAGTCCCACAAACAGCATCGGTGCTGATGGATATGACAGCAAACCTATAACTGCAGCAGCAAAACAGATAATAAAAGCCGAAATGATAATAATTCTCCTCAAAAGTTCCTGCTGCACCATCTCAATAAGAGCAGTGATTTCCTTTTTTTCTGCAAGAAGCATTTCATCCGATAAAAGATCAAGCTCAAGTTTCTCAATTCTCTTAATTCTGTCCCTGATTCTTTTTTCCATACTCTCTCCTAATCTATATGCGCAAATTTTTATCTGAATCATGCCGGTCTGTTGCCAATACCGTTAACCAATCATGCTTCGCATTATTGGACGATACCTGACTCATCTATAAACGCATTTTTACGCCTCAATCAATACCCCCACCGAAAACAACATCCAGTATCATGCGATTAACTTCATTGCTTGCCTTAACTCCGCGTACGCTGTAGCATTCCGCAGAATCCGGAAGACACTCACCGCAGACATCTACTGCCAATATATCACTTCCAAATCTTTCCTTCAAATATCTAAGACTATTTTCAAGCTTTTCTATACTCATATTACCCTGATCCCAGTTGGTTGCTATCTCATCAGAATGCAAAACGTCCTTATCAACGGATATGTATACTTTTCCTATCTCATATTTCTCAAGTTCACAGACATCATCTATAAAAAAGGCCCTGTCTTCATATTCAGGAAACTCACTCTTTGTTTCCTTTATAAGATCCTCATCCGCGCCTATAATAAATACTCTGAATAACTCATCTTTGTCTTTTAAAGTATTTAAAATCCAGCTTCCGCAGGACAAAACTTCTCCATAGGATGTCCATTTCATATCAGTATGATGATCAAATACCACCAGGTCAAACTTCAAGTTTCCTCCAGCAGGAGTATTTTCGCACATAAGATCAATCAGGATATTCGACATATAATGGTAATTGCCATTGTCAAAAAATCTTACTAAAGAAAAAGAATCTGATGCTTCAAGGCATTTTTTCTTTATCTCCTCCCTTGCATAATCGTCGCATATACAATTTGTTCCTGATATACTTTTTAAGCTTACATATTGGCTGCCTGTATTATCAATTAAAAGAGAACGGGAGCTCTCTTTATAAAAATCGAAGCTCTCGTTCTCATAAATTCCCGTAAAATCATAGACTGTAATGTTCATGTTTACTTAGCCAGCATTTCCTTCAAGTGAAGAAGTGCATCCTCCTTGATAATACATTTTGCAGTTTCCTCGATATGAGTCTGCTCTGCAGAGTTCATCATAAGTTCCTCAGCATATTCAAGACCGCTTCTGCGAAGATCATAAATTGCATTTTCTCCGTCAGGTTCAAGTACCAGAGTCACATAGTATTCTTCGTCTTCCTTATAAAGTTTTGATGATGTGATCGGAAGACTGTATGAAACCTTGGCAAATCTTGCAGCGGAATTCAGGTCCTTAAACCTTGCCATGTATCTTTCGGTGTTAATAATAGGCTTAGCCATCGCCTCAATCTGCGGCTCCGGTTCTTCTTCCTGGTCATATATCTGTTCAATAAGTTCAGATACATGTCCTATCATCTCATTCAATGCCTGACCTTTATCGGAACCTGTCTTAGCCTTAATGGAATCGACTCTCTCCTGAGTCATCTCTCTTAGTATCGCCTCAGCTGATCCTCTGATTCTGTCTGCTGATTTCTGTATATCTTCATTCGTCATCTTAATTGCAAAGATACGAACGCTGCCATCAACCATCATATTCTTACTCATCATGAGTACTTCTGTTTCGGGATCATACCCCAACTGCTCGCCAACTTCCCTGTTCAGCTGCGCCATAAACGGAACAGTTCTTTTCTCTCCATTCATGATTGCTTCAGGGGTGAGGCCTATTTCACGTAGCTCCGATGCCGCAATACTGCATTCAACAGTCGTATTATTCATTTTAACGATTACCATAAAGCCTCATCTCCTTTCCGTTTAAAAAATGAATTCGTACGTTATGTGATTATAACTCATTATGTTAGCACTGTCTAGTACTGAGTGCTAATTGTCGCATAATTTGCTATTCCTACTATTATTGTACTATATATTTCGGTGCAAAGCACTAATTTTATTACATAATTCTTGTACGAATATTTACAAAACAGGTACACGCTTTTTTCTCATAAATAATAAAATAAATCAAGAAACTAAAATTTGTAGAAAAATCCCGCAATATCTTCATAAGATTATATAAAGAAAAACCCTATAACGAAGACTCTCCCCCAAGTGTCTCCATTATGGGTTTTTCATGGTGCCGTAAAAATATTTATCTCTTTAACTGTCTCAGTTCATCAAGCAATGTATCGGAAACTGTGATAACACGGCTGTTTGCCTGGAAGCCTCTCTGAGTAATAATCATATCCGTAAACTCAGCCGATAGATCCACATTACTCATTTCGAGGGATCCGGAACTGATATATCCGCCATCATCATCGACGTACATCATTCTGGCGGGTCCTGAGTTTCCTGTGGCTTTATAAAGGTTTTCTCCCTCTTTTGACAACCCTGTTACATTTGCAAATTCAGCAACTGATATTCTGCCTGCAAATCTGTTCTGGCCATTACTGTACAGTCTTGTAATGGTGCCGTCTCTTGCTATTGCAACTCCGTTCATGTCGCCCTCGGGATAACCTTCACCGTTACCATCTTTATCACCTCTGTGAGCTTCAAGTGATGATCCGGACATTCCGTTCTTAGGTGCATAGTTGAATGTTCCGGAAAAATCAACCGAAACAGATCCTGCTGCCGCCGCATCTCCCTGGAAATTAAGCTGGAACTGTCCCTGGGTATTGTCATTAGCACTTACAAATGCACCCGTTGTAGGATCATAAACAAGATTTACAGTGGTATTTTCTGCTACACCGCCTTCAATAAGCTGATGATTTTCATCATATATTCCGGTAACCGTTGCCCTATAAGTCGAGTCATTATTATCTCCGGCATTGTCAAACTTAAATCGTGCAGTATATGTTTTACCATCATTTCCGTAGAACTCAAGGTCTACTGTCCTTCCTCTGTCAGAAGAAAGGAGATTATCCGTTCTGCTTATGATTCCTGTTATTCTTGCGTCGGTTGTAGGTGCTCCGGCCATTTTTTCCAAATTGCCCTCATCATCCAAAGGAAGAACCTTTATTCTACCGGTTGCTCCGGCAGCTCCACCCTCCTGAAGTGAGCCTCTTACATAGAAACCGTCGGCTCTTGTTACCAGGTATCCTTCGGCATCAACAGTAAATGAGCCGTCTCTTGAATATGTCATCTCTCCCTTTTGATTTTCAATAACAAAGAATGAATCTCCGGTAATGCTAAGATCAAATACATTATCTGTCTGCTGTATGGATCCCTGCTTTTCTATGTTTGTCATAATGGCTGAATATTTTGCACCAAGACCGATCTGCTTGGCATTTGTTCCGCCTCTTACCGCTGTAGGTCCTGCAGCTTTTCTTGCATTCTGGTAAAGAAGATCACCGAATGTGGTCTTCTGGGCTTTATAAGATGTGGTATTTACGTTTGCAACGTTATTACCTATAACATCCATCTGTATCTGATGTGTCTTAAGTCCGGCAACTCCGGACCACAATGATCTCATCATAATATCACCACTTTCGAATCTGCATATACTTAAGCAGGATTCCCGAAACACTTTTACTTTACGTTCAAGAAGTCATATTTATACCTACACCTCTTATTTCGGACAGATATGTAATTTTCTTAAGACTAAATCAATAAAAAGTGTTTGGCGTATTTCATAAACAGCCACGCTGCAAAGTTATCCGTTCTGAAATGAGCAGTTCTCGGACGAGGCGATGATTTCCAAAATAAAAAAACAGATAAATGCCGATTGCTCTGAATAACATGAAATGAGGCATTTATCTGTTTTTGAATTTATGGAAATCACAACGTAGACGAAAACAAACATTTCAAAATGGATAACTTCGCGGCAAGGTGCAAGGAAAAGCTGCCCATTTTTATAAATCTTATTAAAAATCCTTGGAACTGCCGTTATTAAACTGCAATTCCTGGTTTTTGATGCTGACTTTTGTTCCGGGACCAATTGATGAGGTTAAAAATGCGTTTGATCCGACTACGGAGTCATGACCGATTACCGTCTCGCCACCAAGTATTGATGCTCCCGCATAAATTGTTACATTATCTTCGATAGTGGGATGTCTCTTTTCACCCTTAAGCGCCTGACCGCCTCTCGTTGAAAGAGCACCGATAGTAACACCCTGATATACTTTTACGTGCTCGCCGATGATTGATGTCTCACCAATAACAATGCCGGTTCCGTGGTCTATCATAAAGTATTTTCCGATTGTTGCTCCGGGATGAATATCTATTCCGGTAACGGAATGCGCATACTCTGTCATGATACGAGGAATAAGCGGCACCTTTAAAAGGTACAGTTCATGCGCCATTCTGTTAATGGCAGTCGCAAGGAGCCCGGGATATGAAAGGATTATTTCTTCTTTACTGAAAGCAGCAGGATCCCCGTCATAGGTAGCCTGAAGATCGGTATCTATAAGTTCTCTTATATGAGGGATTTTTTTGAAAAACTCATGTGTTATACATCTGGCACCGCAGGTTAATGTCTCATCCGTAGCATGCTGATAGTCTTGGCCATGTCTGAATGCAATCGCTACCTGCTTTTGCAGATTGTAAATAGCGTCCTCAATAACAACAGCAACACGATTTGAGTCATTGTAGCTCCTGTAAACTTTATCTCTGAAGTAACCCGGATAAATAACTCTCAGCAGCTTTTTTACTATATCAACAACCACATCTCTGTCGGGCTGATTGAAAATCTCCATCTGATCAACATCTCTGCCGTTGTTGTAATCATCAAGTATCAGCTCAACGATACTCTCGATTTCATTTCTAAGAATCTGTCGTTCTCCTATATCCATAGTCTCTCCCATCCTATTTTTCAATTCGTTTTTATCATTTTGATCTCAGATTTTTTGCCGTAAACCTTTTCATCATGCGCCATTCTATATGGAACAATATAATAATAATATTTCCTCTTACGCGCAAGCTTTTTATCTACATATACAAGCTTTTGCTGGTTTGTCACGGTGACGATTTTTTTATAACCGTTCTTTTTTGATGTAGAACGATATATCTCATACCCGGTTGCGCCAACGGATTTTGTATAGTTTAAAGTAGCGAACTTCTTTGAAGCCTCAATTTCTCCCCAAGTTACTCTTGATGGCGCATAATCCTCAACTTTGGCTCCAAGAGCCTTTAATGTCTTCTTATATGAGGTAAGATCATCGGAAGATACATACATGGTGACATTTTTCGTAGTACTTATTGTCTTGGTATAATCAGAATCATCTTCGGTAAATGCAAAAAGCTGAACCCAGTAATGAACACCGTTCACCTTGCAATGTCCTATCGCGCACACATTATAATTGGTACTTAACATATTTCTGCGATGTCCCTGTCCGGAGTAGTAATTGTTCATCTCAAGAAAAGCATCAAAAGCTTTGGCAGCAGTTTTATAGCCGTAGGCAATGTTTTCTCCCGCATATTTAAAATTATAGCCCGTATCAGAAAGAACGCTAAAACATGGCTTTCCATTTGGCCTTTCATGATTGAATTTAATCGCTATCTCAGCAGCTCTTATCATGGCAAGTTTCTCAAGGTTGTAATCATAGGCCAGTTTGCCGATTCCCTGTGTGTAAACCTTCTGTGTGTTATTTGCATTCCATAGCCAGGTATCCTTACCGGTTCTGAAATCATTGATCATTTTCTGCATTTTCCTGGCTGAGCTTTGAGCATATTTCACCTTAAGCTTAACCTTTGAAATCGGAAATCTTGTAGCGGTTTTGGACTCAGACTCCTCGGATACCGTATCGTTGTCAAAGCCCTTTATCATATATGTATAAATACCGCCTTCCTTCATTGCATCACCGTCAATATAAGAAAGCGTATCCGAAGAAACAGTAGCGATCAGTTCATAGGGATTGCTCTTTTTCTGTTTTCTGAAAATATAGTACCCCGTAGCACCACTTGCCGCTCTCCAGCTGATTTTAAGCCCTTTATATTCGTTTGAAATATCCGTTATAAAAGGTTTTCCGATCTTATTCTGAACAGATGCCTGTGTGTTATCATCCGCCCTTACAGTCAAAGTCCCCTGCGAAAATTCCGCCGGGGACATTAATAAAACAGCCGCTAGCGCAGCTGCAATCACTTTATTTCTACCACTAAAAACTTTTTTCATAAACTCCCCCATCGTTATTTCATTTGACCTTACCGATGATAAGAATTACTACGTTTTTTCCAAGCTCTCATAATTCTAAACATCATTTTTATTATAATTCAAAAAAAAAATAAAAAAAGTTGTTGCTTTTATTTTTAAACCGTGATAATATACCTTTTGTCGCCGGGGTGTAGCGCAGTTGGTTAGCGCGCTATCTTAGGGAGGTAGAGGCCGCGAGTTCGAGTCCCGCCACTCCGACTATTAAAAAGCTGTAGATGCAAATCTGCAGCTTTTTTGTTTATATTCTAATTTTTCTTTTGTATTAGTTTTTTCTTTTGTATTAATCCCCAATTTGATAAAATTGTATTGCTCTTTGCCGGATTGCTCTTTTGCAGAAATGAAGCAATTAACATAATCCGTAAAGGGTAAGAACAGAACAGGATAATTCATGTTATGAATAAAAATACGGTAAAAAACTTAAATATAGGAATATACGCCCACGTTGACTCAGGAAAGACCACTCTGTCAGAGGCACTTTTATTTCTTTCAGGGGCCATCAGAAAGTCCGGAAGAGTCGATCACGGCGACACTTTTTTTGATACATACTCACTTGAGAGAAGCCGCGGTATTACGATTTTTTCAAAGCAGGCAGAGCTTGATTTTTCAGAGAACACTCATGTCACACTCCTGGACACTCCGGGACATGCTGATTTCGCACCTGAAACCGAGCGTACTATGAAGGTTCTTGACTACGCTATTCTCATTATCAGTGCAGCTGATAAAGTAACATCCCAGGTTCAGACACTGTGGAAGCTTCTTGAGCATTACAAGGTACCTGTTTTTATTTTTGTAAACAAAATGGACCAGCCACAGGCAGATAAGGACGCAGTTATTTCCGATATAAGGAAAAGGCTCTCCGAACATGCCTTGGATTTTTCAGCGTTTTCACCGGAGGATGATGATTTCCAGGAAGAGCTTGCTGTCTGCGATGATGAGCTTTTAAACGCATATCTGGAGGAAGGACACAAGGTCTTAGATAGCGATATCACAAACCTCATATCAAAGAGGAAGTTGTTTCCATGCCTGTTTGGAAGCGCACTAAAAATGGAGGGTGTTTCCGAGCTTATATCACTGATAGACACCTACGCATATCCCCCATCCTATCCGGAGGAATTTGCCGCACGTGTTTACAAGATATCAAGAGACCCTGGTGGAACAAGATTATCCTGGATTAAGGTTATGGGCGGAACCCTTCATGTACGCGACGTGCTGTCACTTTCAAAAAAATCCGTTGGTGGCAAAGGCACCTCACAAACCGAAGAAAGCTCTTTAGAAAAGGTTGACCAGATACGGGTTTATTCGGGAGAAAAATATGAGCTCCTGCAGGAAGCCCCTGCCGGAAGGATCATTGCCGTAACAGGTCTTGACTCATCCCATGCAGGTCAGGGACTTGGGAGCCTTAAAGGTGAAATGGCAGGACTCTTACAGCCTATTCTTTCATCCAGAATCATTCTTCCTGAAGGAGCCGATACGTTCAAGGTTTACAGGCAGTTATCTGAATTGTCTGAGGAAGAACCTCTTCTTTCGGTAAAAAAAGATGAAGTAACAAACGATCTCTCTATCCAGGTCATGGGCGAAGTCCAGATGGAAATTCTAAAACACCAGTGCAGAGAACGTTTTGGTCTGGACATTGACTTTGGCCCCGGTAGTATCGTTTATAAAGAAACCATCAAGGCACCCGTCGAGGGAGTAGGTCATTTTGAACCTCTCCGCCACTATGCAGAGGTCCATCTCATGCTACAGCCGGGTGAGCCCGGAAGCGGCCTTTCCTTTAATGCGGATTGTCCTGTGGATGACCTTGCGGTAAACTGGCAGAACCTTATCCTCTCACATCTTGAGGAATTCAAAATACGCGGGATTCTCACAGGTTCCGAAATCACAGATATGAAAATAACCATGATAGGCGGACGATCCCATTTAAAACATACAGAGGGCGGCGATTTTCGTGAAGCCACGATACGTGCAGTGCGTCAGGGGCTTATGATGGCTGAAAACATTCTGCTTGAACCTGTATATGATTTCACTATTGAACTTCCTTCCGATTCTGTAGGGCGTGCACTTAGTGATATGCAGAAAATGGGCGGTACAACTAATCCTCCGGACTTAATGTCTGATGGAAGCAGTGTTATAACCGGCTCCGTTCCCGCAAGTGAGCTGCATGACTATGCCAAGGAACTGCTGTCGTATACCCATGGAAGAGGACGCCTTAATCTCTCTCTTAGAGGATACGAGCCCTGTCACAATGCTGAAGTCGTGATTGAGGAAAAGGGCTATGATCCAGAGCGTGATATCGAGCAGCCCACAGGCAGCGTTTTTTGCTCACATGGTGCAGGCACCGTCATTCCATGGAACGAAGTTCGAGATTATATGCATGTTGATACCGGATGGTCACCGGAAGGGTCTAAAAACACATCCTTTTCTGAAACAGATCTGACAAGACTCGGTGATGCCCTTCAGAGCTTTAAATCCGACGAAATAAGAAAAGAACAGGAACTGACCTACGAGGAAAGAACAAAAGCTTACAATGCCACAATACAGGAACTGGATAGCATTTTCGAGAGAACCTACGGACCGGTAAAGCCCCGTTATGATGCAAAAGCTGATGAAGAAAGAAAGCGCAGGGCTGCAAATAAAGCCCCCGAAAAGAAATACCGGGCTCCAAAGGACTTAAATCCAGAAAACTCATACATCCTCGTTGACGGCTATAACATAATATATGCAAATGAAGAGCTCAGAAAACTTGCTGAGCATGATATGAAATCAGCACGTGACAAGCTCATGGATATTCTCTCAAATTTCCAGGGCTACAGAAGAGAGATTGTCATACTCGTATTTGATGCCTATCGTGTTCCGGGAGGGACCGAGCATGTACTTAAATACCACAACCTTGACGTTGTATTCACAAAGGAGGCTGAGACCGCTGATCAGTACATCGAGCGCACTGCCCATAAATACAGCAAAAAGAACAGAGTAACCGTTGCCACATCAGATGCCATAGAGCAGGTTATCATTTATGGCGCCGGAGCTATCAGAATGTCAGCAAATGACTTCTGGTACGAAATAAAAAGAACAGAAGATGAAATCAGAGAAAAGCTCACGTAGAAAACCACGTGAGCTCTTTTTTATTATAGAAGTTTATGTATTCTATCCCAGTCAAGATTTAAAAGACAATGCTTCAGCTCTGCTATCTTTTCTCCTTCTGCAGGCGGAAGTTCATACATTTTCAGTGAGTCCAGAGTCATTTCAACAAGTGAAAAATCCTCTGCCCTGGAAAATTCTTTCAAAGCTGTCATGGCATCCATCAGCTTTTCCTCTGATATCTTCTCTTTTGTGCCTGGATACATATGCTCTGTCAGCACCTTTGCATAAAGCCTGTATTCATCTATGAAGGCCTTATGCTGGCTTTTTATAAACTTGAAATTATTATCAACTCCGGCCCTTTCCAAAGAGGCAGCCATCATAGAAAGCCTCATTGCGCCGATAATTCTTGATGTACTTTTTATTCCGTGAACTTTTATTTTATAATTCGTAATATCATTCTCGTCGATATACTTTTGGAGCTCCTCTATATTGTTTTCCACATATTCCAGGAAAATGTCTACAGAAGAGAGATAGGAGTCGGCTGTAACAGCGTTCTTAAGGCCCTCATGAATATCAATGAGCGGTTCGTGGAAAAACCATTTGGGAAGCTTTTCCTCCTCTCTTTTCACCTGCTCCGTTATCTCATTATCAACATCATCGCCCCGATCTCTGCCGTCTATACTCTCAGCCTCATAGGTTATTTCCACTCCGGGTATTCCATCCTTATCCCATGCTCCAAGTACACGCAGAATCGGTATCGTATAATTTTCATCATTTACCTTCATGAAAAGCATGATGACCTGATTTTTGTTGAATTTTAAAATTACATCACTTCCACGTAATTTAGTGGATGCAAGTTCAATAAATTTGTCGGTAATTTCATTTATATTCTCATCATCAGTGACTATCGTAAACATTACCATTCTGATATCCCACTGATAGTTGCTTAAAAAGCGATTGAGAAAACGATAAATTGTCCTGAAGGAATCATTATCGGCATTCAAGGCACCGCGGCCCATATTTCTTTCGTTAAAAATAATCCTCAGATTATCAAAGCTGCTGACATTGCTCACAGAGGTCTTTTCGCTCTCTTCTTCATAAAACGAGCAGCCATGCTTACCGTTCTGTTTGGTCCTGTAAAGAGCTGAATCCGCCTTAACAAAAAGCTTTAAATAGCTTTCTCCGTTCTCAGGGACCTCTACAGCACCACCGGAACAGCCAAGCGGGATTTCGATATCTTTCCCGACAAACTCACTTGCAGATTTATTGATTTCGTTATTAAGAAATTCTACCTTTTCGGCTATTACACTCTGATTTGTCAGATTTTCGCAAAAGACAATGAACTCATCTCCGCCTATACGTCCCGCAATATCCTCTTTCCTTATAACGGATTTGATAAGCTCAGCAAATCGTATAAGTATCCTGTCGCCCATATCATGTCCGTACAGATCGTTTACCAGCTTAAAACTGTCCAGATCAAGAGCAAGAAGCGTTCCCTTTTTCTTAAGACAAATCCCGTTTAAAACACTCTCTGCCGCTGCCTTGTTCAAAAGCCCGGTCATGGCATCAATTTGTGCTGCTGCCTTAAGGCGTCTGTTTTCATCAACATTATCCAAAACCCGTTCTATTCTCTTGATAAGAAGAGCCGCTTTTACAGGCTTTCTGATATAATCAGCCGCTCCCTGTTCAAGCCCCATGCTCTCACTGTCATCACTCTCATCGGCAGTCATAAAAATAAAGGGAATTGCAGGATCTATTTCTGTGTGAACTATGCTCTGGAGATCATATCCCGACATAGAGGGCATCTGCAGATCAGACAGCACAAGATCTGGCAGGCACTCATCAAAAACTCTGATAGCTTCTTCTCCGGAAGATGCCAAAAGGGTCTCATACTTGTCCTTCAGAACATTTTCCGTAAGCCGCAAAATTATCTCTTCATCATCTACAATCAGTATTTTTTTCATAGATTCGCTCCTTAACTAAAAGCATTAAAATAAAAACACAGACTGACTGCATTGTATTAAAATTTTAGGATATAACCGCAGATGTATTCAATTAAGACAGGCTAAAGCCTCTATAAAAATTTGATAAAGCATAAATTTATCAAAATATAATAAATGACTTGTAAATTGATTTTATTCTTGTTAAAATTCAATGCAACTGTTGTTTAATGTGTGCTATAACTTTTTGGCACTTACAGTCAGATATAGACATGTATTTATATTAGGAGGATATTATGAGCGATCAGATGATTACTTCAGATATGCTTGTGGGTGAGATCATTACAAAGCACCCCCTTGCAGCACAATTTCTTATGGAGTGTGGAATGGGTTGTATCCACTGCCCCGCTTCACAGATGGAGTCTCTTTCAGAGGCATGTGCGGTTCACGGCATTGACGGTGACGAGATTACCGATGCTCTCAATGATTATCTCGCTGAGCACAACGCTTAACAAATTAAACCGGAATAAACGAAGCCCCATATGACACCGGTCATATGGGGCTTCGTTTATATTTTCCGCATTTAACAGATTTATTTAATCCTGTGTTTTTTTATAAAGAATAGGTAATATCCCAAAAACAGAGCAGATGTAACACACCAGGTTATTCGATAACTCATTTCTATTGTCTCAACGGTTCTTCTCATCGGGAAAACCACCAGGATCCATCCAACTCTGAGGACGCATATTCCGCAAAGTGTAATAAGCATTGGCATGAAAGCCGCTCCCATTCCGCGCAAAACACCCGCAAATATCTCAACACAGATATATGTAATATAGAAGGGCGAAAGGTAAATTATCATCTGCACTCCTATATCTATAACGCTCTGATCAGTAACAAATATTCGCAGAAGTGTATCTCCATAGGCACAGAAGAAAAAGCTCATCGGAATAGTGATAATGGCAGCTATCGCCAGCGCCTGTCTGGTGCTGTTTCTTACTCTGTCGTACTTACCTGCACCATAATTTTGACCGGCAAAGGTTGTTGCTACTGTTCCCAGTGCACCGATTGTCATCCAGAACAGGACATCTATTTTTCCGTAGGCAGCCCAGGCGGATGCAACATCCTTACCAAGACTGTTGATTGATGACTGTATAAGCGTATTTGAGAGTGTATATGTGGTAGTCTGAAAACCTGCGGGTATTCCTATCTTTACGATCCTTAAAAGCATGCCAAAATCAAATCTTATTTTCCTGATATTTACTCTGTAGCTTGCCTTTGATTTTGCAAGAATTCCGATGACTATCACTGCGCTTATAAGCTGGCATAAAATGGTCGCAACCGCAACGCCTGATACTCCGTAGACATCTCCCATTTTTCCAAGTCCAAAGACAATAACAAATAAGACATCAAGGACAATGTTTATAACGCAGCTTATTATAAGAACAATAAGAGGACGCCTTGAATCACCGACAGCCCTCAGAATCCCGGCTCCCATGTTGTAAACAAGGTTAGGTATCATTCCCAGGAAAAAAATACGCAGATACATTGTCGCTGCTTCTGCCTGTTCCGCGGGTGTGCTCATTACGCTTATGATCCATGGAGCAATCATAACTCCTATAACCATGATGGCAGCACCTCCGGCTATCGAAAGTGCTATCGCCGTATGGACCGCTTTTTCTATCTCAGTTTTCTTATCTGCTCCGTAAAACTGCGAGATCACAACAGTAGCGCCTGATGACAGTCCAAGGAAAAACCCAAGAAACAGATTAACCACCATCGCTGCAGAACCGCCTACCGCACCCAGTGCATCACTTCCGACAGTCCTGCCAACAATGATGGCATCTACCGTATTATATAATTGTTGAAAAAAGGCTCCGAGAAGAAGTGCAAAAAAGAACGACAACATATTCTTCCATATAGAGCCCGTTGTAATACTTTTATTTTTCATAGCTACAGTATAGTAGCATTTTCTGAATCAAAATGCACCAACATTTTTTCCGTCAGATTTCCTCGACATAATTCACATATTCAAGCTCGTTGAATATCTGCAAAATCTCATCATGGGCACGTCTTTTATCCAGTTCGAGATCAATAATAAGACCTGTATCGGAGGATCTTAAGGTTTTTTCCTTGCTCTTAGAGAGGCTGGTGATCACAAAGCCCTCATCTGAAAGGAGTTTGGAGAGCTTTGTAACACCATGATTCTTATTGACCTCAATATATATACTCATATACATACTGTGCTCTTCAACCTTCTTACTTGCGTGAAGAAGAACCAGATTGGAGAATGCTATGAGCATAAAGCATGTGATCCCGACTATAATGTATCCTCCGCCAATAGCCATTCCCATACAGGATGTAACCCAAAGGGACGCAGCCGTTGACAGACCTTTAATCTGTTTTTTACCTGTAACAAGAATTGTTCCCGCCCCAAGAAAACCTATACCGCTTACGACACCTGCCGGAATACGGCTGACGTCGGCATTTAGCCCCGGCATCATAGCAAGATAAACATTCAGGGCGGTTGCAACGGCAGACCCGAGACTTACAAGCGCAAAGGTTTTAATACCCGCACTATGGTGTCTTACAAGACGTTCCCATCCCACAAGACTTCCCAAAAAAGTAGCAAGAGCAAGCCTTATAGCTACCGCAACATCATTTGTACTCTGTAAAAATTCCAAAAAACTGCCAAAACCCATTATATATCTCCATTTATAACGCTTAGGATAAGTGCGTTTTATAATGCGTACAATGTGTTATCCTCAAAGTTAAGATAAACCTCATCGCCGACTTTGTAAATCTTCTTATTTTTCGGATTATATTCCTGAATCTTAACCAGGTTCTCACCAATCTTAATGTGATAATCCTGATAAGCTCCCATGAAACATGAATATTCAACAAGTCCCTTAACTATACCTGTATCGGAAAGGGTTGCACCCTCAGGACGAAGAACCATGTTGCACTCTGCTCCAACAAAGAGACTGCCGGTTGCACACTTTATGCTGTGACCATTTACATCCACCTGATCCTGAGCTGTAACCTTTGCCTTCAGGAAATTACACTCACCTATGAAATCAGCCACAAATTTGCTCTTAGGATAGTAATAAGCTTCCTGAGGTGTTGCCACCTGCTCAACCAGTCCCTTGTTCATTATGATGACCTTATCGGAAATAGCCATTGCCTCTGACTGGTCATGAGTTACGTAAATAGCTGTTATACCTGCTTCCTGCTGGATTCTTCTGATCTCTGTACGCATGGAAACACGAAGCTTTGCATCCAGGTTTGAGAGAGGTTCATCAAAAAGAAGTACACCCGGCTCAATTACAAGCGCTCTCGCAAGAGCTACTCTCTGCTGCTGTCCGCCTGAAAGCTGGTTTGTCATACGGTTTTCCATACCTTCAAGACCTACAAGTGCAAGAATATCAGTAACCTTTCTCTTTATTGTTGCAGCATCCATCTTGCGAAGCTTAAGTCCATAAGCAACGTTATCAAAAATGTTGTAATGAGGAAGCAGTGCATAGCTCTGGAAAACCATGGCTGTATCACGCTTATTGGGTGTGAGCGCATTTATAGGCTCACCGCCAAGGTAAATCTCTCCCTCATCAGGAGACTCAAAGCCCGCTATCATACGAAGAGTTGTTGTTTTACCACATCCTGAAGGACCAAGCAGGGTTACAAAGCTGCCGGGTTCAATCTCAAGATTCTGATCCTTTACTGCATAAAAATCCTTTCCTGTTTTAGGATCTTTATAAATTTTTGATATATGTTCAAGGCGTACACCCTTTTTCTCTTTTGACATTATTACCACCTATCTCGCATGTAATGCGCTTAAAATATTGTTGTTTGTCAGTTGTTCCCCCTAAGGGAAGGCTTTATTATCATTGTTCGTTAATCATCCAGATCCACCTTGCGGCTTGTTCCGAAGAATTTCATAAGAAGATTCATAATAAGGACCGCACTGTATGTGATGATGATAAGGATTGTCGCAAAGGCGCAGGCAATTCCGTAGGAACCTTTTTCCGCAAACTCGTTGATCTGAACCGTGATCAGCAGATAAGAAGGTGTTACCAACAGGATGATCGCACTGATAGCAGTAATACTACGTACAAAGGATGTTACAAAACCGCTGAGGAAGCTATCCTTGATAAGCGGAAGTGTTACTGTCATAAATACTTTAAAGCTGTCAGCACCCATATCGTAAGCAGATTCTTCAATACTCTTATCAATCTGTCTGAGAGCAGAAATACCGCTTCGTGTACCTGTAGGAAGGCTTCGTACTATGAACACGATAACAAGAATTGCACCTGTTCCATAAAGACTCTGAAGAATTCCTGTTCCGAAAATACCACCTGAAAAGCCTCTGATATATCCTATGCCGAGTACTGTTCCGGGAACCGCCATTGCAAGCATGGAAACTGCTTCAATGAAGCCTTTTGACTTAAACTTTCTCTTTACCACGAGATAAGAAATGATCATGGACAATAGAGCGGTTATCGGAGCTGAGATAAGTGACAGAATAAAGCTGTCCTTAAAGGCCTTAAGTCCCTTATATTTTGTGAATACCTGGCCAAACCATTTAAAGGTAAGGTGGAAATCATATCCCCAGGTCTTGAACATCGCACCAAAAGGTACGCATATATACATCATTATTACGAAAATTGCAAGTGCGGAGCAAAGGATAGTGAGCGGTACGGTAACACTCTTATCAGTGATAAGCATACGTTCTCTTGAAGCTTTTCCTGAAAGTGTTGCGGTACTCTTTGCCTCCAGATAATATTTCTGAACAACAAACATCAGAAGTGTTATCCCAAGAAGAACTACCGCCATTGCGGCTGCACCCTCTTTGTCATAGGCACCTGTAATCTGCAGGTAAATAGTGGTTGCAAGTGTATCATATGAACCACCGATGATCATCGGGTTTGCGAAATCGGCAATTGACTCGATGAAGGTAACAAGAAACGCATTTCCGAGACCCGGAAGGATGAGCGGCAGCGTTACTGTCATAAATACCTTAAATCTTGATGCTCCCATATCTCTCGCCGCTTCTTCAAGTGACGGATCGATATTTTTCAAAAGTCCCTTGAGCATCATGTAACATACAGGGAAAAATGTAAGTGTCTGAACTATTGCTATACCCCAGAAACCGTAGACACTGTTGTCATAGATTTTTAATAAAAATCTTGTAATGATACCGGCTTTTCCAAAAAGCATTATCATTGAAAGTGATAAAACAAAGGGCGGTGATACTACAGGAAGCATTGAAACCACCTTGAAAAGTCCACCCATAAATTTTGTTCTGAGCTTTACATAAACTTCAACATAGGCAAAAAGAAGTCCTATGAGAGCTGATGCGATGCCCACCAGAAATCCTACCTTAAGTGTATTTGTTATAGCCCGTCTGAAATTGGCAAGCCCCATTACTCTTTTAAAAATATCCAGTGTAAATCCGTTATCCGAAATGAAACTGTCCACCAGCAATATTGCAAGCGGGTAAAGAATAAAGATTGTAAGAAAAGCAACCAACAGTACAATGGTAGTAACCATTATCGGGTCTGCCATGAGTTTTTTTCTATCCAGACTGGCACTTTGACTCTTAGCCATTTTGTCCTCCTCTGCAAACTTATGTTTAGTGAAAATTGCGATAATTAACGGGCGGATGTCGCATACCCGCCCGTTAGGAAACTTATCTATTAAGTATTATTCCGTCTGGAAACGATCATCAGCAGCACTTCCGAGTGCATTCATAACTTCTTCAATATATGTCTCGGTGTTCTGTTTAGCGTCTTCGAAGTCATAATCCATAACATTTTCAGGATCAAGACCATACTCAGCTGCTACTTCAGGCTGCTTAGCATTATCAATTACCAGGAACTGATAAGAACCGTTCTGAGCAGCAAGCTCTACGCAATCAGGTGAAAGAGCATACTCAATCCAAAGCTTAGCAGCATTGGGATGTGCACAACCCTTGAAGATTGCTGTAGCACCTACTTCGAAGGAAGTTCCTGTTGAAGGAATGATAAGACCGATATTGCCATAGCCATTGTCAACAATCTGTGTAATTCCATCATGAAGGAAACCGATACCGATTGTACACTCGCCTGTTCCAATATTCTTGGAAGGGCCTGAACCGGACTTTGTATAAACTTCGATGTTCTTATCGAGATCTACAAGATACTGAATACCTTCATCATGTCCGTATTTCTGGATCATTGTATTGATAACAAGTTTAGCTGTTCCTGCTGTGTTGTAGTTTGAAAGCCAGATGAGTCCCTTATATTTCTCATCAAGAAGATCCTTCCAGTCTGCAGGCTCATCAAGTCCCTTGCGCTCAAGCTCATCCTTGTTAACCATAAATCCAAGGATTCCCTTGTAGATACCATACCAGTATCCATCCTTGTCACGATATGTGTCACTTATAAGGTGGCTTGCATTCTGAGCCTCATATGCTTCAAGAAGACCCTCACTTGCTGATACATTGTAAGGATCTGTTGTGCCGCCAAACCATACATCACCTGAAGGATTGCCGTTCTCTTCTTCGATCTTACTCTGTACCTCACCTGTTGAAAGGCGCTGATACTGAACCTTGATTCCGTAGAGCTCTTCAAAATGCTCACATGCTGCTGCCAGATACTCCTCTTCGCAGGAACCGTAAACAACCAGTTCGCCGTCAGCCTTAGCAGCTTCGATCAGTTCTTCCATTCCTCCGACTTCTGTAGCTGCTGCATCCTCTGAAGCAGTTTCTTCTGTAGTTTCTGTTGTATCTGCTGCCTCTGTTGTCTCAGCAGCTTTCTCTTCTGCCTTTTCCGTGCTTGTCTCATTCGTAGCTGCAGGTGCATCATTTCCTGCACCGCCTCCACATCCGATGAGGCTAAGTGTCATAACTCCCGCCAATACCAATGCTAATTTCTTTTTCATAATCCTTCTCCTTTCAGTTTCGGTCATTAGATAAATAAATAATAAAAAATTCATAAAATTTTTAATACCCAATTTTCTGTTTTATTATCCGAAAATCTGAACAGGGTTCAGGATTTTTTATCTTCCCTTGCCTTTTCAACTATGAACTCAACGTTTTCCTTCGTAACACTGATTTTTATTCCGCTTGCAAATGCTCCGAGGATTGACTCGCTGAGCTCATCCTGGGTTATCTCCTTGCTATTCATATCCCAGACAAATTTCTGATTATTGTCGCTGCTGTCAACCGCCTGAACGCCGCGCATCATAGCATCAAAGATATGTCCCGCCACTCCCTTAAAGGCTTCATTTCTACCAGTACTGGAAACAGCAAGAAGACGCTTATATTCATCTGTACCTATCCTGGTATTAAGACTGATATGGATTCTGAATTCGTATCCGCTTCCCTCAATCCACATATTGGCTTTGGCTGCACCGACCAGAGTTTTAAAAAGTGATAACGATTCCTCGGTCAAAAGCTCTATCAGTTTGGCATCTTTGGGTACCAGTCTCTGCCTATCCGAAAAATGTCCTGACAGTTCCGTAGCTTTTTGTACATCGGCATCATCGCCGGTTAACCTTATGTTATTTGTTCTATAGTGTCTTCTCTCCGGTAATGTTTTTCTGATTTTTTCCTGTATGGGAGCATCCTGCTTAGTTTGTTCCATCTCGATAACATTAAGATAATTGTATGGAATCTCAATTCCATTTTTCTTAAACGCTTCATTTACACGAATATTTACATCGGTCGTTGCTACGTAGGTACTTGTTCCTTTTTGAACAAAAATAGTTGTATCCAAAAGTAATGCACTGTCAGCAAATTTCAAAAAATATACGGGACCCGAATCTTCCATAACACCATTTCTTTGAGCGCCGAGAGTATACGGACTTTCGGCAACGCAATCTCTTATTATGTCCATTGCCTTTTGTACATCAGTATCAAAGCTGACTGAATATTGAAGATGGACTCCGTTTCGTTCTTTATTTTTATAGCTAAAATTGGTAACTGTTTTTGAATTAAGCTGACTGTTTGGAACAATGATCTTAAGACCGTCGTAGATTGCAACAACAATGTGCCTTAGTGTGATATCCTCAACTATCCCCGGATCAAGACCATCTATTATTATTCTGTCCCCGATCTCAAAGGGCTTGTGGATACTTATCAGAAAACCGCAGATAACATCAGCAATAGCGGTCTGTGCCGCAAAGCCGACAATTGCAACAATTACAGCAGAACCTGTAAGAAGTATACTACGCAGGTTAAGTGAAGGATTTAAAATGTTGGTCACTCTTAAGATGCACAGTACGATTATTATGAGCTGTGCAAGCTGAAGCATGTATTTTCTATGAAGAATTTTAATGGACAAAACCTTGTTTTTTACGATATTGATTACCGTTAATAAAACAATACAGAACACTACAATACTCAATATATGAAATGCATTATCCATAAACAAAGAATTTTCGCCCATAATCAACCCCCCATTATATAAACATATCCGGCACTGTTTAGGGTATTACACGCTTACATAATGTGATTATATCATTATTGCGATAAGCTCATTCTTAAATATTGATAAACTATAGTATCTGTCCATCTATCAATTTACGAAGTCAGAGGGCGAACTGTCAGTGTACTTTTTAAAAACCGTACTGAAATACTTGTAATCACTAAAGCCTGTGAGCTCTGAAACCTCGTAAATCTTGTAGGTACCGGTTTCAAGGAGTTTTACAGCCTTCTGTATACGATACCTGTTCAAAAAATCTATATAAGTCTGCCCGGTCGCTTCCTTGAACTTCCTGGAGAGGTAACTGGCCGAAACACCAAATTCCTCCGAAAAGGTCTCCATACTGATCTTGTCAGCAAACCGCTCCTTTGTTGAGAGAAGTATCTGCTGAACATAATCATTATCCTTATCACTCTTTATAAATAAGGCATCAAAGTCATCTGCTGTTTTCATCTTTTCAGTAAGTTGGCGAAGCTGTCTGTCTTTCTCTATTTCTGCGGTTATTTTCTCAACACTGCTTCTTAGTTCAGCTTCATCCACAGGCTTCATCAGATAAGCGGAAACACCAAGCTCTATTGCCTGTTTTGCATACTCAAAATCTGCATAGCTTGTCATAATAATGGATTTAAAAACAGCGATATCCTGACCTTTTTTTATCATCTCAATACCATCAACAACAGGCATCATGATATCTGTCAGAACAATATCAGGTGAAAGCGCTTTTATCTGTTCAATGCCTTCTTTGCCGTTAGCGGCTTCACCTATGATCGTGCACCCCATGGAAATCCAATCCATCGTATATGCAATTCCTTTACGAATGATGTCTTCATCCTCAGCTATTAAGACTCTGTACATAGTCCCCCCTCATCCGGCACTTCATGCCGTCTTCCACAATAAAAAGAAGTATTATATGGTCCTTATCGGAAGGACCAGTCTGACTGTAGTTCCTTCGCCTTTCTTACTTGTGATATCAAGACCGTAATCCCCTTTATACATCAGCTTTATTCTCTTATGTATGTTATAAATACCAATATGCTGTTGTTCGGTATTAAGATCGATCAGCTTAAGCTTGATACCTGCCAGCGTTTCATCATCGATTCCAACACCGTCATCCTCACATATAAATATCAGCTTTCCCTGATGCTGATATCCGTTAATATTTACTGTAAGCTTTTCCTTTTCGCCAAAACCGTACTTAACCGCATTTTCCAAAAGAGGCTGGATCAGTAGCTTGGGGATCAGCAAATCCCTGATATCCTCAGGAACATTTATATCGTAAGCAAAACGCTTGTTGAATCTTATCTGCAAAATATTCAGATAGTATTGAAGATTATCAAGATCCTCTCTGATAGTCACCTCTTCCTTGGTTTCTCTTATGCTGTATCTCAAAAGCCCGGATAGAGAGACTATCATTTTATCTGCAGCGTCCGCATCGATTTTCGCCATGAATCTGATATTATCAAGTGTATTAAAAAGAAAATGCGGATCAAACTGACTCTCAAGACGCTTAACCTGAGCGAATGCAACATTTTCCGCAAGCTCACGGTTTTCGTCAATCTGCGTTTTTAAACTGTCAAGCATCTTATTAAAATCATTGCCGATAATCTGAAACTCTTTACTACTGTCTATTTTAAGCCCCACCTCAAGATCACCGTTTGAAACAGCCTCGAAGGCATCCTCAATCTTTTTAACATCACGTGTGTAGATTTCAGAGCTTGTTGCCGTGCTTCTGAAAGCAATAATGATGATTGCCATAAATATGACAGCTATCACGGCAGATATTATCAGCATGATCCGAAGATAACCTGTAATATCTGAAAAAGTGTAAATCATAAGGCCTTCCGGGAGTTTGCTTTCATAGCACATGTACTTTGTACCATCTATCCCGGCAATTCCGAGATTCCCTTCAAAAATCCCGTTTATCTGTCCGAATTCATCAGTAAGCCCCTGTGTATTATTAAGATAAACCCATCCGTTTGAATCCGTTATAGTACAATATCTGTTTCTTTTGTAGATAATATCTGAAATAGAGCTTGAGGGAACCTCATATATTATCGCATAGGACAGTCCCTGGTTATTGTATATTCCTCGTACAACGTACAACGTTTTATCATATAAAACGGTGAGTGTTTTTTCAGGACTTGCTTTTATCCTGTTCCACACTCCCCAGTTTGAATACTCATCTTCAATGAGACATTCCGGCACATCCCCATCGCTGGAAAAGAGGACCTTTCTGTCAGGTGTGATAAGAATCAGTTTTCCTATATCCTCATACTTTTCAGTGTAATCGTATAGAGCTTTAAAAAGATCGCTACCTGCGCTCTCTATATTATTTTTGTTTTTGAGCATGGCCTTTTCAGAATCAAAAACCATTGCATAACAGTCATTTAAAATACCACTGATCTCATTACCTATACTAAGATTATCTCCCCTGTTAGCAGAGCCTATGTAGATGCTCCAGGTAAATACAAAAAGTATGATTGCCGTAAAAACCACAGCGATAACCGGGGTAATTGAATACAATATGAAGGTACGCCTGATATTTTCCTGAAAGGATTTTATTTCCTTACTCATTCCTCTCCTTTTACATTCCTTATTGCATCATTGCGCTGAATTTTTCTATCCATTCCTGTTTTTTACAGGCTACCGTCTCTTTATCCACCTTAATCTTATTGAGCTCTTTCCTTGGTTTAACAAGCTCCGAATCCTCAATATCGGTCCGTATGCTTCTTCTGCCGAGTTTTTTTGAGATAAAATTCTGAGTGTCATAGGCAGTCATAAAATCCACAAATCGCCTGGCGTTTTCCTCATTCCTTGTCTTACTGTTTATATAAATTCCGTCAGGTGACAGCAGAACCCCCTCGGACATATACACGATTTTGACATGCTTATTCTTTTTTATCATCGTGACTGCCGCTTCTTCGAAGGTAAGGCCAACGTAATATTTTCCGGAAGATACGCCTTCATAGACACGGGATGAAGAGTCGGAAAGTTCTCCATCCAGCTGTCCTATAAATTTCTCTACAAAATCCCAGCCGTTTTCAGGATTGCCGTCTCCCATGTCATACAGCATATTAGTCAGATGTTCAAATGAAGAGGATGACTTTGAAGGATCCGCAAAGGCAATCTTTCCTTTAAGTTCAGGTTTTAAAAGATCTTCATAGCCATCAATTGTAATGTCCCCCGCAAGATCCGAATTGACCATAATTATGCTGGGGACCTCTGAAAAACATGTAATGCCTTCCCCGGGATTTTTGAATTCTTCTCCAAAATAATAAGTGTTCGAAGTCTTATAAGGCAAAAAAACGCCCTCATTTTCTCCGACACTTAAAATCGAACCACCCCAGAGAATATCAATGTTTTCATCCTCACGTATCGCTTCGAGTGCCTTCGCCGTACCACACTGGGTAACCTTACATTTAATACCGGTCCCACTCTCAAATTCATTTATAAGAGGCTTTATAAACTCAACCGGATGAGGTGATACTATTACCAGCTGCTCCTGGCTTATCTCCTTATCCGGTTGCGAAAATCTCATATTATAAAAACCGACCATCATCAGTATGATAAATAAACTGAAGGTCGCTGCAATTATCATTCTCTTTTTCATATGCATTAAAACGGTGCATCCTTAAATGCCGCAAGATCAAGCTCCGGCATAAGTTCATTGTTGATTATATCAAGCATCTCATTGAGTTTCTTGTAGTCCTCGGGAGAAAATCTCTTTTCAACTCTCTTCATAAGGATCTTCAGATAGTCCTGATTTATCTTGGCAAAGTCCAGGTACTTCTTGGTAGGACGAAGATGATACTCTCTTCCGTCATCCTTGGACTGAACTTTTTCAACATACCCCTTTTGCATAAGGCATTTCACTCTGTGTGCAGCATTGGGTGATGAGATATTGAGCATTTTTGCAAATTCCGCAACAGTAGGCTCTTCCATAGCCATAATAACTTCCATACTGAAGGTTTCAACAGTAGTAAGAGTTGCTTCCCTGTTTTCAAATCTGGAGTACACCTTCATAAAAAAATGAAGACGAAGTTTATCATAAATATGGTTTATAGCATAATCAAACATTTTAAATAATTCCTTTATAAATTTATTAAACTAAAATTAAGTATATCATACATAAAGCTTACAGTACTGTATTTTGATAAAAAGATGCGTTATCTTTATCGTACATCTCATTCACCATATTCCAAAATGCCTCTCCCACCTTGGAAAGATCCCGTCCTGCGCTCTTAACAAGAACATACCCTGCTGAAACATCCGGCTTTGTGATTTGTCTGATCACTACACCTTTACTTATGTACCTGGCAGCAGATGCCGGATAAATTGCAATCCCCACACCTTTTGTCGTAAGCTCATATGCATTTAACATATGTGCCATGCGGCAGATTATCCTGGGTTCACAGTTTAATGGTTCAAACCATTTCTCAATTTCCTTTCTGCGTGATCTGCGTGAAGGAATAATAAGTTCATAAGGAGCAAGCTTTTTCAGTTCAATCTTATCGCCCTTTTCCTTAGCCAGTGGATGATCCTCCGGAATAATGGCAACCCAGGGTTCATTGTAAATGAGGCGTCCATCGAGTCCCTCTTCATCATAGGGCAAGGTTATTATACCTATTTCGTTTAATCCGGAAAGGACCCTTTTTATAACATCATCAGAGTTCCCATTCCACACTTCGTATTCAACAAGAGGGTATTTCTTTTTAAAAATCGCAATCCAGTTTGCCAAAAGTGAAGGCGCTGATCCCTCAACGGTCGCAAGGTAAAGTCTTCCGTTTAAGCCTTCCCTCATCTCCCTGATATCCTCCATGGACTGATCCGAAAGCTGTTTAATTCGCCTTGCATATTGCATGAAACGTTCACCGGCTTCAGTAAGCGCAAGGCCTCTTGCTTTTCTCACAAAAAGTCTGGCGTTAAGCTCCTCCTCAAGATCACGTATCTGACGGCTGAGGGGTGGCTGAGCAATACAGAGCTTTTCAGCTGCTTTGGTAAAACTGCCTTCTTCTGCAATTGTAAGAAAGTATCTGATGTGCCGAAGTTCCATGATTGCCTCCTGTTATACCTTTTAGGTATATTATATCCGTTAATATATGTATTATACAATAGCTTGATTCAATGCTATCCTTTAATCATAGAAAACAACAATTCGTAAGCGCTATCGAATTTGACTACCCTAAAAAGGATTTTGCAACAGTTAGGCAGATTTAAACATATACTTTTTCATTTATAAAGGAGGGATTAGTTATGATGAAAATATTTAAAATGATTGAAGAAGTTCTTGAGAATATGTACAGTATTGAGCACAACATTGCATAACCCTATGCTAAACAATAATGTCAGTATATCTTTATAAATATCAAAGCAGTATACAAGCCTTATTGCAGGTAAGTATACTGCTTTTTATATTACACAATTGAAAAAGTTATCTCAGCTCTTGTTACAATGACGCCATCAACAAGTGCCTCAGCTTCTGCCACTCCAACAGGGCCTTTGCACCTTACCATCTTGCAGCGAAGCTCAAGAACATCCCCGGGTGTTACAGGCTTTTTAAAACGGGCATTTTTTATGCCTCCGAAAAGTGCAAGCTTGCCTTTGTTTTCAGGAAGAGAAAGTGCTGCTACTGCTCCTGTCTGTGCAAGTGCCTCGATTATAAGTACGCCGGGCATGATTGGCTTTCCGGGAAAGTGTCCCTGAAAAAAGGGTTCATCCATACTCACGCATTTTCTGCCGATGGCCCAGATTCCAGGCTCATGATCGATTATCCTGTCTACAAGTGCAAAAGGATAGCGATGTGGCAGTATACCGGCGATTTCTTCAGCGGTAAGTGATTTTTTTTCAGATCTTTCTTCTATATCCATGGTTAAAATTTTTCCTTCTTAATGTGATCATTCATACTTCTTAAAGATAAGACATGCATTGTGTCCGCCAAATCCCAAGCTGTTACTGAGAACGTATTTAAGTTCCTTCTCGATTCCTTTTCCCGGAACATAGTTAAGATCCAGTTCGGGATCCGTCTCCTTAAGTCCAACGGTTGCAGGAACAAAGCCATCCTCAAGGGCTTTAACACTAAATACGGCTTCTACTCCGCCGGCACCACCAAGAAGGTGCCCCGTCATTGACTTTGTACTTGAAACTAAAAGCTCTTTTGCATGATCTCCAAAAACAGTCTTTATAGCAGCCGTTTCGTATTTGTCATTAAGGCTTGTGGAGGTTCCGTGAGCATTTATGTAGTCGATATCAGTTCCGCTTATTCCGGCATCCTTTAGCGCAAGCTTCATGCAGGCAGCTCCGCCTGCTCCCTCGGGTGAAGGAGATGTAATATGATATGCGTCACAGTTACTACCATATCCGACTATTTCAGCATATATGTGGGCACCCCTTTTTACTGCATGCTCATATTCTTCGAGAACGAGTATTCCGCTACCCTCGCCCATTACAAAGCCGCTTCTTTCTTTATCAAAAGGAATGCTTGCACGGGTAGGATCTGTAGCATCGGAAAGTGCTTTCATGTTCTGGAAACCTGCTATTCCAAGAGGTGTAATACTGCTCTCGGTTCCGCCACAGATCATGACATCCTCATATCCGTCCCTTATTCTGAAAAAGGAATCTCCGATGGCATTACTTCCACCTGCGCATGCTGTAACGGGACAAGTGCACATTCCCTTGAAGCCATGAGAAATTGCAATCCTTGCTGCAGCCATATTGCAGATAGCCATGGGAACAAAGAATGGGCTTACCATGTTATAGCCCTTTGATTCTGCACGTCCATGCTGTTTTTCGATTTCATCAAGTCCGCCTATACCGCTTGAAACAATTACTCCGCATCTGTCTGCATCAATTTCGGAAACAGGAGTATCAAATTTATATTCACCTTCTGCACTCTTGCATAGACCTGAATCCTCAATAGCTTCCTCTGCTGCATATAATGCCAGCTGAGTAAACCTTGCTATGTGGCGAAGTTCCTTTTTATCAAGCTTCCTTGCAGGATCAAAATCTTTTACTTCAGCTGCTACCTTTGTCTTAAAATCCGCAGTATCAAATGCTGTAATTTCACCGATTCCGATTCTACTGTTTTTAATACTGTCCCAGCTCTCCTCTACAGAATTGCCTGTAGGATTAATTGTGCCAAGACCTGTTACGACTACTCTTCTTTTCATATTGTCCTCTCATCTGTATATGCATGCTTTCAGCTTCGCTCTTAGGAGCATTCTGTTTTTACGTACTAAAGTAAACTGAAGGAAAATCAGATTCCCATGCCACCATCAACTGCAAGAACATGCCCTGTAATGTAGCTACTGTTTTCATCTGCAAGGAAAAGTACTGCGTTTGCAATATCAGCCGGAGTTCCCATTCTCTTTACAGGTATTGATGAATTAATGCTTTCCTTCTGGGCATCTGTAAGTGCATCAGTCATATCCGTTTCGATCATCCCCGGTGCAACAGCATTTACAGTAATATTTCTTGATGCAAGTTCCTTTGCAATACTCTTTGTCATACCGATAAGACCTGCCTTACTTGCACTGTAGTTAGCCTGTCCTGCATTGCCATGTACGCCGACAACACTTGAAATGTTAATGATCCTGCCGTAGCGTTGTTTCATCATGGGCTTTGTTACAAACCTGCTCATAAGAAATGCACCGCGCAGGTTTGTTGCTATCACATTGTCAAAATCCTCTGCGCTCATTCTTGCAAGAAGTCCGTCTCTTGTGATTCCTGCATTATTTACAAGGACATCTACCTGTCCGTATTTTTCCATTGCTGTTTTTACCAGCTCTTCACAGGCATTTTCATCGGATACATCGCCTTTAAATGTGAGTACATCCGCTGCTCCGTTTTCCTTGCACAGTGCTTTTGTTTCTGCGGCTGCACCCTCATTTCCGGCATAACTGATAACTACATTGTAATTCTTTTTGGAAAAACTAATTGCAAGCTCACGGCCAATGCCCCTGCTTCCACCGGTAACTATTACTGTTCTTGTCATCGATTACCTCTCTCATCTATAAACGCATTTTTATCTGACTCATACCGGCCTTTTTCATCAGCTTGCCAGTTCGATATACTCTTTTATGCTATCGGAGCTTTCAAGTGTGATGCATTCGATATCATCTATGTTCATCTCCTTTGCCGTACGCTTAACAAAGCCTGTCAAAGCTTTTCCGGGGCCGATTTCAACAAAACGTCTTACTCCTTTTGAAAGAAGATGTTCTATTGTCTGAGTCATCTTTACCCCGCTCCTAACCTGTTTTTCCAAAAGCTCCTGTACAGATTCAGAGCTGTCACGCTCATCACCTGTAACATTAAATACCACGGGTATCTGCTCTTCATTAAAGGTAATATCCTTAAAATATGCTTTAAGCTCTTTCCCCGCAGGACTCATGAACTGTGTATGAAAAGGGCCGCTGACATTAAGGTACATAGCTCGTTTTGCACCTTTTTCCTTTGCCAGTTCCGCAGCCTTTTCAACTGCATTTTTTTCACCGCCTATTACTATCTGTCCGGGGCAGTTGTCATTGCATATTGAAACAATACCTTCGGAGGCTGCTTCCTCCACGCACTCTGTAAGCTTTTCTCTTGATAATCCGATGATTGCTGCCATCTTGGAATCTACACCATCAGCAGCCTTCGTCATTGCTTCTCCTCTGAAGGCTGCAAGCTTTACTGTAGTTACAGCATCCCATACCCCTGAGGCATGAAGAGCTGAATATTCGCCAAGAGAAAGGCCTGCAAGGTAGTCAGGCTTTATTCCGTTTTTATTTAAAATTGCTGTCACGCCGGCAGCAAAAGCCACCATGCATGGCTGCGTGTACTTTGTGAGATTAAGTTCTTCTTTAGGATCTTCAAAACACATCTTTTTAAGATCAAAAGCAAGGTCTGCCTTGTCAAATACTTCTCTGAATTCTTCATAATCACGGTAGAGATCCTCGCCCATTCCCTTGTGCTGGCTCCCCTGTCCCGCATACAAAAATGCTGTTTTCATGCTCTCATCAACTCCTCAAATATCTCCCTTACAGGTCTTATTTTTGTAAGCTGTCCGCAAGTCTGACCTGCCATGAGACTTCCTGTATCAGTGTCACCTTCAAATACTGCTCTTCTGAGGCTTCCAAGTGTGAACTTTTCAAGCTCCATAAGATCGGCTCCTGCCTTTTCCTGTCTGATGTATTCTCTTGTCATTTTGTTTTTAAGAACACGTACCGGTGTACCGCCGATTCTTCCGGTTACAATTGCGTCTGTTCCTTTTGCCTTCAAAACTGCCTTTTTGTAGTTATCGTGAATAGGACATTCATTGCTGGCAAGAAGACATGTTCCAACCTGGATACCACTGGCGCCGAGAGCAAATGCAGCCTTAACCTGTCTCTCATCAGCAATTCCTCCTGCTGCTATTACAGGAATGTTTACTGCATCGACTGTCTGCGGAACAAGTGTCATGGTTGTCATTTCACCCACGTGTCCTCCGCTCTCACAGCCCTCTGCAATGATCATGTCAGCCCCGCTTTTTTCAAGTGCCTTTGCAAGTATTGGTGCTGCTACAACCGGAATAACAGTTATCCCTGCTGCCTTCCACTTCTCCATGTACTTTGCGGGGTTTCCTGCTCCCGTTGTAACAACCTTTACTCCCTCTTCAACAACTATGTCCGCAAACTCATCAGCATCGGGATGCAGAAGCATAATGTTAACACCAAACGGCCTATCTGTTTTACTTTTACATATTCTGATTTCTTCCCTGAGCATCTTAGGGTTCATTCCGCCTACGCCGATAAGTCCGAGTGCTCCTGCATTTGAACAGGCTGCCGCAAATTCTCCTGTAGCAATGTTTGCCATACCACCCTGGATTATCGGAAATTCAGTTCCGAGTATTTCATTAATCTTCTTCATTTTTCAAACCTCATCCATCAACCTATTATTTTTTCCCGGCGTAGCGTATGAGGGCTCCTGCCCAGGTAAGACCGCCACCAAAACCGACCATCATAAGAAGATCACCGTCTTTTATGCTGCCGTTTCGAACAAGCTCATCCAGCGCAATCGGCACTGAAGCTGCACTTGTATTTCCGTAGCGGTCCATGTTTTTATAAAACTTTTCAGGATCTGCCTTCATTCTTCTTATGACAAAATCTATGATTCTCTCATTAGCCTGATGACACACCACTTTGCTTACATCACTTACCGCAAATCCGCTCTTTTTCTGAAGTTCATCTATGCACTTTGGTATAATTGAGGTTGCAAATTTAAATACCGCCTTACCGTCCATCTGAATATTACTGGGATCGGGTCCGGGACCGTTTGCCAGAATCTCTTGTCCGCCTCTCGCACCGAGCGTTGATGCGTAGGTTGCATCATCTGTAACACCTATAACAGCTGCTCCCGCTCCGTCACCGAAAAGAACACAGGTTGAGCGGTCGTTCATATCAAGAAGTTTCGATAACTGCTCGCAGCCTATAACAAGTGCATATTTTTCACCGCTGCAGCAAAGCATTCCCCTTGCTATTTCTATTCCGTATAAAAAGCCGCTGCAGGCTGCATTTACGTCAAAGGTTGCTATGTCTTCCCGTAGCTGTAATGTACTTTGTACCATGCATGCCATGCTTGGAGTAGCATAATCACCGGAAAGTGTGGCACATATGCATACACCTATATCATCTTTGGATAATCCGGATGCCTCGATAGCCTTTTTTGCAGCCTCAATTGCCAGACTGTCCGCAGTTTCGTTTTCATCGCAAAAATATCTTTGTCTGATTCCGGTTCTGGTACTGATCCACTCATCACTTGTATCCACTATTTTTGCAAGGTCATCGTTAGTTACGACCTTTGAAGGAATCGCTCTACCGGTTCCCAATATCTCAACATTCTTCATTGCGCTTATCCAATCTTCCTGTACTTCATCTGTCTTTCACTCTTACAGCCTGAAGGTGACAGTGTCATTAGCTCTTTAAGATGGGAATAGAGCTCTTTGTCGAGATTTTTAAACACTTCTTCATAGTTTCTCTGAGCTCCGCCGACAGGTTCTTTTACAATAGCATCGGCAACACCTGCTTCAAGAAGATCATCTGCTGTAAGTTTCATGAGCTTGCAGGCTTCCTTGTGTCTGTCTGCATCCTTCCAGAGAATACTTGCAAATCCCTCAGGACTAAGAATCGAATAGACTGCGTTTTCCAGCATTAAAATTCTGTTAGCAACGCCTATCGCAAGAGCTCCTCCGGAATTTCCCTCACCTGTAACAACTGCAATTATCGGCACGTGGAATTGGCTCATCTTTGCAAGGTTCATGGCAATAGCCTCTCCCTGCCCATGTTCTTCCGCTTCAAGTCCCGGATATGCACCGGGTGTATCTATGAAGGTGATAATAGGTCTGCCGAATTTTTCTGCCTGATTCATAAGTCTTAAGGCTTTCCTGTATCCTTCGGGACATGGCATTCCGAAATTATAGGCCATATTTTCTTCCATAGTATGACCTTTTCTGTGTCCGACAACAGTGACAGGTATCCCGTGAAATCTTGCGATTCCTCCGAAAATACTCTTATCCTCATCAAAAAGATGATCACCCTTTTGCTCAAAGAAATCCGTAAAAAGCCCTGATATAAAATCTTCTATATGTGGTCTTTTCGGATGCCTTGCAAGGAACACTTTCTCGTCGGGCGTCAGCTTTTCGCAGTCCTCAAGAAGACAGTCACGTAGTTTTTTCAATTTCTCGATTTCAGTTCCCTGAATTTCCCACGCTTCGTATTCATCCTCAATGCCTTCAAGGAGCTCGTCACACTCTATTGCTGTCTTTACCAGTTCGTTAGTTTCTCCGGCTGCCTTTTTTTCAAGTGCGGATATTTTTTTATCAAGCTTTTCAACTGACTTTAAGATTTTCTCTATCATAGACTGATTCCTCCATGATTCCTAAATCACTCATGCAGCTCAATGAGCTGAATAATCGTATCTCTCATCTCACTTCTTGGTACGATTTTGTCCACAAAGCCGTGGGCTTCAAGATACTCACTTCTCTGAAATCCCTTTGGAAGTTTTTTATGGATTGTCTGCTCAATAACTCTGGGACCGGCAAAGCCAATAAGTGCTCCGGGCTCCGCAAGAGTTATATCGCCCAGTGATGCAAAGCTTGCAGTAACACCGCCTGTGGTCGGATGTGTAAGAAAGCTTATGTAAAGGCCGCCCGATGCGTTAAACTCTTCAATCGCAGCTGCGGTCTTTGCCATCTGCATCAGACTGAATATCCCCTCCTGCATTCTGGCTCCGCCACTTGCTGAGAAAATAATCAGAGGCATCTTTTTTTCTGTTGCATATTCGACAGCTCTTGTTACCTTTTCACCGACGGTACTGCTCATGCTCCCCATAAAGAAACGACTGTCAAGAACTATTGCAACAACCTTGTGTCCGTTAATTTTTCCTGTAGCAGTAACAGCTGCCTCGGGAAGTCCGGTCTTTTCAATCTGCTTTTTTAATTTATCCCGGTACTCCGGAAATTCCATGGGATCTCTTGCCTTTAAATCCTCGTTCAGTTCCTTGAAGGTTCCCTTATCAAGAATCAGCGATAATCTGTAATATGCGCCTATCGGTCTGTAATTACCGCACACGGGACATACATAGTAGTTTTTTTGCCAGTCCTGTTTAAGCGCTCTTCTGTTACAGGCTTTGCAGGTTATAAAAACCGGATCCTTATCTTTTTTAAGAAAAACCTCTCCCAAATCCTTCCTTACTCTGGCAGGAAAAGATAAAGAGTTAAGAAATGTTCCCATCTCGAAGCCTCCTTCTTAAGGCAGTCTTATTTGTGTGCCTCGATTGCATTAAGTACATCCTGTACTGTCTTGAGGTTTACAACTTCCTCATCGGGAATCTTAATACCAAGTCTCTCCTCGATTTCCATATGAAGCTCTACAACACTGAGTGAATCAGCACCAAGATCATCAATAAGACTTGCTTCCTTTGTAACCTTATCCTCATCTACTGCAAGAATCTCTGCTATAAGTTCCTTAATCTCTTCAAAGCTCATTTTAATTTCCTCCGTTTTAACTAAATTCTTTTTAATTAAATTACTTTGAAATATTATCGTTAAAGTTTCCTTTTGTCAACGTAGTAATATGTTCTACATAACATAGCAACCTTTGCGTTTCCGAATCTTTCTGTGTTTGTCGAAAAAATTAAACTTAGTTGAAACCATATTTTTGAAATTATTTTTTAAGACAGTTTATGGATTTTGAAAGTAAAAAAAATTTGATTTTAGCCCTAAAGTTTTCTCTTTCACACTTCGATAATAATATTGAACACACAAAAGAACATGCAAAAACGGCCGAGCGCATGAAACAAGCAAAAATATATAGACGGAGGAACTTAACATGTATATGTATGAATTGTTTCTTGCAAAAAATGTAAACGGAAAAAGCGTACACTTCATAGAGACCAATCACAAAATTGATGACCTTGAGATGTGGCTTAAGAAACTGGTAAAAGACAACACAATTACAGAAGACATTGCAGACGCAGTTACCTTTGTCTGGTAAATAATAAAATCAGAATATTTAATCTCCAAAACTCGCCATGTCAGATACAATAAGATCAGTCTACAGAGTTAGTGGAAATTTTAAAAAATAGAGGGACCATGCTTGACGAAGCATGGTCCCTTTCGTATGCTGCAAAATATTTAATTGATCATCATTTATCGTAATGCTTGTTTCTGAGTCTGTCCTCAAACTCCTCTACAGGAAGAGGTCTGTCATAGTAAAATCCCTGAATCACAAAGCATCCGACCTTGTTTATAAATTCAATCTGATCCGGTCTCTCAACACCTTCGGTGATTATATCCATTCCCAGACTGGTAGCCATGTGGATAATGTCTCTAAGGATTATCTCATCCTTCCATGAGAACTCCTTTGTGTTGATAAAGGATCTGTCGATCTTAAGAGTATGCACCTGGAATTCTCTGAGCGTCGCAAGTGATGAATATCCGGCCCCGAAATCATCTATAGCCGTCATGATTCCTCTGGAATAAAGATCACTTATGAACTTTGCAAGTTCTCCGTGCTCCTGCTCATCGGCAGTTTCCGTAACCTCGATCTCGATATTCTTTTTATCAATTCCGGATGCCGTAATGATCCTGTCAATATTTTCGGCAAGATCCGGATCAAGCAGATCGTTTCTGGAAAAGTTGACAGATATAGTCACGGGAGACATCCCGCTTTCTGTCCACCTCTTTATGTCCTCACAGGCTCTTCTCAAAACATAATAATCCAAAAGGACAATCTCACCGTTCTGCTCAAGCGGCGGTATGAATACTCCGGGTGAAACCATCTGCCCGTCATGCTTCCAACGCACAAGGCCCTCTGCTCCCACAAGCATATTGGTTCTTGAATCAACCTTTGGCTGATAGAAAACCAGAAATTCCTTATTGCTTAGTGCACTCTGATATTGTTCAAGAACCGTCTTATGAATTGCGACTCTCTTCACCATATCATCGGTAACACTGACTACCGGGACGTGTAAAACATGCTTTGCGTGCTGAAGTGCTATAGACGGTCTTCCTATGGCTTCACCGGGATCTGTAAAATCCTCATCAATATCCCAAAGCCCAATAGTTGATGGAATACGAAGCTTGTGGCAGGTCCCGTCAATTCCAAGAAGAATCTCTATTCCGTTCAGCAGACGACAGAATTTTTCTTTTCGCTCTTTTTTTACGATTGCGACAAAATTGTCTCCGCCAAGGTGACCGAGTACTTCGTCATCAATCAGAAAGTCACATACTTTCTCCGAAAACTGAACAATGATCCTGTCACCATTCTGCATTCCGTAGCGCTGATTTATATTTCCAAAACCCTTTAGGTTAAAGTAAAATGCAGTGTAATTTTTTATGGTTCCATCCAAAATCCTTTTCTGGATCTCATCTATATAACCACCTGCATTCGGAAGTCCTGTCAGATAATGGATTTTTCGATCCGTATTTAATAATCCCCTTTTTTTCTGTGTCATGCTTTTACCATCTCCATCTCATATGTTACTACATATTGCCCCGACGGATCCTTCCCCTTCCAGTTGTCTATGATTCGTTTAATGATCATTTCACTGTTCATTGTCTCTGACTCTAAGAGTATTACGCGAACATGATTTTTTCCGTTTTGTGAAACCACATCGCTGCCTCTTAGTGCGTCCTTTACCACTTCATAAAAACTGTCTCCGATTTCTCCCGGTACTTTATCATTATCGGTACCCTGCGGGCTTATGGTAAATATTATGTAATGATTGCTTACCTGATAATTATCCTCAACCCTGCAGAGAAATCTGTAAATAAGTTTAAACTGATCGCTGTTAAGGCTGTATGCGCCTTTTCCTTTGCTCCTTTCCCCTAGTATCATCATGTCCTGTATGATGTCTGAGGCTGTCTGTTTATCGGCTTCTTTATCATTTTCGGATTCAACAAAAAGGCTGTGTCCGTGCTTTCCGTTCTGCTTGACGTTATAAAGCGCTTTATCAGCCTTTTTATATAAGGTCAGAAAATCCGTACCCTCAGATGGTGCAAGAACCGCACCGACTGATGCTCCGAGAGGGATGTTCATATCCTCTCCCATAAATTCCTTTGCTGATTTAAGGAGTTCCTCATTAATGTATCTGGTTTTTTCAGCAATTATCTTTTCATCCATGACATTCTGACAGAAGGCAATGAACTCATCTCCGCCCATTCTGCCTGCAATATCATTGGTTCTGATCGCTGTTCTTATTATTTCAGCGAAACGGATCAGAATCTTGTCACCCATACTGTGACCATATATATCATTGACCAGCTTAAAGCTGTCAAGATCGATCATCATAAGTACGCCACGTGTATTTCTGCACATAGCGCCAATCTCAGTCTGAGAGGAAGCCTTGTTGAGAAGCCCTGTCATAGGGTCAGTCTCTGCTGCTGCCTTAAGACCCTGAATCTTCTCCACATTCTTCAGTATATTTTCAACGCGCTTAATAAGCACATCTGCCCGGAATGGCTTTCTGATAAAGTCCACCGCTCCGGCTTCAAATCCTTTACCCTCTGTCTCCTCGTCCGCATCCGCTGTCATGAACATAACGGGAATATGCTCCGCATACTGGTCCTGCAAAGTATTTTGAAGCTCAAATCCCGACATCCCCGGCATATGCAGATCAGTAAGTATCATATCCGGACGTTCCTGTTTATATTTCTCTATCGCTTCTTTTCCGGATGTAACACAGATGGTCTCGTAATTTGTCGCAAGTATGTGCTGCGTCATTCGCAATGTAATTCTTTCATCATCTACTATCAGAATCTTTTTCATAAAAAACCTTCTTCGTCTGAGTAAAGAATTGCCTGCTTACATTATACTCGCACATAAAACAAAATTGCGCAGTTACATGAAAATTTTAATTTTTTTTATTATTTGTTTATTCCGTATGGATTGAGCCAGCTGTTTTTGGTGTTATTACTATTTCCGCTATTATTTCCGTTTGTTGTGGAAGTCTTCTCTTCTTTTTTCTTGATGTTAAAGAAATGTGACAGCTTGGAGGTTTTTTTCTTACTGCCAAGCTTTACGTGTGTTGTATCTGAAAAAGCAGTATATCCTTCCATAAAGCCTTCGTTCCAGTCAAGCATTTTCTGATAATCCCCCACGTGCGATCCGCAGATGCCTACGCAGGTATTCCTGTAGCCTGTAGGGAATTTTATTACAACAGTTTTCACATAGGAAATATAGTACTGATATACCGTTCCGTTTGACCATGAAAGTTTCTGCGGTTTGAGTCCCTTCCATTCTGTCTCTGAGACAGAAACGCCGTGATAGTTCGTTCCATCCTCCGAGGTCTCAGAGGTGTTTAGATTTTCACCTGTGTTTTTATCAACCACAACCACATCCAGGTAATCTATGAAATCATGTCCGGATCTCATCAGACTTCCGGCAACCTGTCTCGATGGTCTTTTCGGGTACTGGACCTGAATGGTCATAACAGCAGTCATGGTTGTATCCATCGACTGTGATGAGCTGCTGCTTCCGGATGTCTTGGGAGCCGGATATTCACTTAATCTGTATTTTGTTATTTTGGCATAGAACTTTGTAAGTCCGGATTTTCCCGGTATCTTGGAGTAAACAGCAATCCAGTTTCCTGCCTTTAAGTTAAAATTTGCTCCGTACTTCTTAAGATCACTGAATGCCGCTTTTGATGACATAGGCATCGCACAGAAAAAAAGTGAAAAAATAAGTAGCATCATCACAAAACTTCGAACACATCTCTTCATTTTTTGCCCCCTTAAGTCAGACCACAGTTTCAATAATACTTTAAGCCATATACTCCTTTTGAAATACCGCTTAATCATTACTGTTATAACTCTTTATCTTTTTTCTGTAGTTGAATTCCTTAAATCTTACCTTTGTGGCTGTTACTATAACCACATCCCCTACTTTCAGTTTTCTGTTCAGTTTATATTTTTTTGAAACGCTTTTTTGTGTCACAGATTTTTTCTTTGATTTTTTACCTGGTTTAAAATACAGCTTTCCGTTCTTCTTTCCTGCCTTAACTATTATTGTTACCTTGGCACCTTTATAAGTATCAACCTGTATATATCTGTTTCCGCAGCTTGAATTTACCTTTGTCCACAGACCAAGATTATAAGAACTCTGATCTATGGATACACTGATTTTATAATTTGTACCGCCACTCCCATATAAAAAGAAATATCGTATTGTACCATTACCGCTCACCACATATTCAGCGGTTCCTCTATCCCGCAAAACCCTGAGATTGTTGGTGTTTATCGTGTAGTTATACTCATCCGTTATTCTGGCGTTCATTTTCTTGGATGCAAAAACAGTGATTTTATATGCCATATTCGATGGTACCTTAAAGCAAAAGCTATCTATATCATCGTCTCTCTCCAGGTTACCTGTAAGAGGAGTCCCAACCGCAAGCTGTGTTGCAGTATCAAATTCTCCTGAGTAATCATCCTTGTATGTATTAAGACCTATGGTGTATTTTCCCAATCCTGAAACTCTGATGTAATACTTATGACCTCGCACAAGTCTTGGCATGTAAGTTCCTGTTGTGCCCTCAATCGTATTATCCAGCCTGCACACTATTTCAGACATATGATCACCGCTGGTAGCGTATGAGCCCTTTACGACATTCAAATGTTCATCCATTATTTCGTAAAAAATATTACCTTTTTCAGTATGTGCAACAACTCTCAAAATCACCCACTGATCATCTGTTGTTGTTGCGGGCGGCGCCGTAAAATAGTACCAATAGGTCGTTCCTTCTTTTACTTCGGGATCTATAAAATTATCAATTTGGATTTCTACTGCATTGAAATATCCGGTATCACCGTCACATTGTCCGGTGATTCTTATGCAAAACAGCATAAACAGTATTAAGAAAAAACTAAGAAAAATCCGTTTTCTCATACCAGAAACCTCGCTTTTATAATCCGCCTTACAAACTTTCACTTATTAGGTTTATCGGCATAAAAATTTAAATCCATAAGTCCATATGCTTTCTGCTTTGTGTTATTTATAAATTTTTCAGATTTAGTTAGCTTCGCACGACAAAAACATGACTGAGGTTGTATGAAGTCAAAGTTAGAAAATTTTGCTTCACACTTAAGCAATACGATTTTTCATCCGATATATTTATAAGCTAAGGATAGCGTTTTAATGCATAAGGACTGCATTAGGACGCTATTTTTGCAAATTGCGGCGAAAGGAGGTTTATAACATGTGACGTAATTTAAGCTTACCACTCGGTCCTTTGGAGAGTGGTGTGCATCCGACTGACTGAAGATGCACGGAAAGGATTTTTTTATGACAGATACAAGTAATTTATCCGGTTATCGCAGCGTTTATATGGCCTTTGGTGCTTTCAGCTATGGTATGGGCGATAACAATCTAAAGCTTTCGGGGGACAAGGGCCAAAAGGCCATAAATGAATTATCAGATGGCGGAGCAAGCTTTATTTCAGTAGTAAACAATGCAGCCAGGGAGCTTTCCGCTGATAAAGATGGGATTGCTACAGGGGAAGTAAAAGCCATTGAAGAGAAACCTGCTTTTTCAGAAGGCATTGATTCTGAAACCGCAAGAACAATAAACAGTGCAAAGGAACTTGGCTATCCCGGAACCGGTGCGTTCTTGTCTTATACAAGGATCATCACTGCAAGCATTCCGGAGGATATAGCATCAGCAATTGAAACTGGTAGCAAGGCTTCACCCTTTGACTTTTCAAGCGGAGCACAGGAACTGAAAATAACCATAAATGTATCAGGCGGTTCACGAATTTATACAGCGTCGGGAACCGATAAGGATGGCAATTCCTTCAGTAAAGAAATCGATCCTTATAATGTTGATCCAACAGATGCGGATTATTCTGAATTTGCCACACTTTGCGCATACATAAGGGATACTGAGGGCATGGCAGACAATGCAATGAAAGCTGTCAGGGATGCCGCGCCACAGGACATCACAGAAAAAGGAAACTATCTTTATAAAGTAGGATTTTTTGCAGAAACAAACGGAAATCTGTCCGGTGCAAAAAAACTGTTTGAACAGATGCAGACCTTCTTTGAAAGCCTCATGGGAATAGGAAAAGTAACATCCGGTGAAGGTCAGAATGATTCCGGTATCGTAAATGTAAGAAGTGATTCAGGAAACGGCATTGGTTCTTCAAACACAACAGGCGGCTCCTACCACAGCAGGATACTTGATGAGCTTCAGGAAATGATAGAGCTTATGATGCAAAAGATGATAAACGAAATTCTTAATATTGATGATGATGCTTCATATTACTCAGATGATGCGGGAGATGTTGCAGAAGTTACAGAAAATGCTGAGCCATCATCAGACGCATCTGCTACAGATCAAGCTGATACTATAGCTCCTGAATCTTCAAATTCTATACCAGATTATATCGATACATCAAATGCAGTAACTTTGTAAGGACAATTACAATAACTTTGTACGATATTTTTTGAATTTTTCAGCCGGTACATTGGAGTTCCATGTACCGGCTGTATTATTGTCTATTATTTTCTGAACCATTAACGTTCCATATACCATCTGCATTTTTGTCTATTATTTTCTGAACCAAAGAGGTTTTGAAAAAATCTCTCGGAACGTGAACAATCGGTGTAAGCCCACACAAAAACCAAACACGACCAAAAATCACTACTACTATGAAAAGAATATCACCTATAATCATGCCTTACAAGTATGGTCACAGAATTCGATGCCCTCCGTAATGGCGCCAAGCGGGCATCCATTCTTAGCATCTTCTGCACTGGCAAGTGATTCCGCAGAAACTTCTTTTTCAGAAGCAACTGCCAAACCGGAATCCCCCATTGAAAAAACTTCAGGACATGTGGATGCGCATAATCCGCATCCGATACACGCTTCGTTTACTATGTACTTCATAAGCCTCCTTAAAAACATCTCTCTTTACGTTCTTTTTTACATTGTTCTATATTTCCACAGCGATAGCAAAGCTCGTTATCACAGATTCCCTCTTTGTCGAAGAAAGACCTGATATTGTTTACTGTGGTCTCAGCTATGTTATTCAGGGCCTCTTCCGTAAGGAATGCCTGGTGTGATGTAACAATGACATTTGGCATGGAGATTAGTCTTGATAAAAGCTCATCATTAAGGATATGGCCTGATCTGTCCTCAAAGAAAGTACTTTGTTCAAAGGGATTTCTGAAAAAGAGATAAAGAAGATATTAGAAGCAACTCCTCATCACATTGAAAGTTATGATAAAGGAGAAACAATTTTCCATCTTATGGATGATGCTGACCGGATTGGCATAGTTCTCGAAGGAAGAGTTGAAGCACAGAAGTCATTTCCAAATGGAAGTCAGATTAATTTTTCTATTCGAGGTGCTGGTGAAATGATCGGTCCCGCTGCAGCTTTTTCCGGAAGTCACAAGTATCCCTGTGATGTTGTCTCCTTAGAACATGTCTCACTTATGGTGCTGCAGAGAAAAGATACTCTGGCTCTAATGCAAAGGGATATCCGGATTCTCGAAAATTTCACAAAAGAAATAGCCTCTGCAACCTATATGCTTCAGCAGAGGCTTGAGCTTTTATCTTATAATGGAATAGCGCAGAAAGCTGCATTCTGGTTGCTCCTACAGGCAAGGCAGACAGGACAGAATACTGTTAAAATCCCCGGTTCCGTTTCAAATTGGGCAATGATCATGAATGTATCACGTCCATCACTTCACAGAGAGTTAAAAAGACTGGAGGATGAAAATATTATCTCTTATAATCCGCCTATTGTAACTATCATGAGTACTTCTGATTTACAGGACGTACTGGGCGTTTGATAATCATATATGTAAAAAGACAACTGTCAATGACTGTTTTCTTATCTTCAAATACAACTTACTATCAGCGCTTTTGTTTATTTCGCAAATTTAAATTTTTACTATTTTTGCGAACCATCGTATCGATTCCTAATCTCATTTATGATCTCAATATTATTAAAATGAGGAAATATCATTATTGTCCTTAGCATGTTTTCAAGTTGTTCCTTATATTTCACTTTCAGGTTATATTAAGTGCATCATTTCGCTTAAAGTGCATACTGAATCAGAAGTCTCAGAACATTTTCTGCACCATCCCTGTGGCTTCTCTCATAACCGTGAGATGCATAAACGCCTGCTCCTATAAGTCCATGTTTAAGGTCACTTCCCGCACCTAAGGTTGCTTCAACATCACTTCCGTAATGAGGATAAATATCTATGGCATAATCTGCTCCGCTTTCTTTTGCTGCTGCCACAAGTCCCTGAACCACAGGATAGCTGTAAGGACCTCCACTGTCCTTTGCACATATGGAGACCTGTTTTTCAGTACAGGTAAGACCATCACCCACGCAGCCCATATCCACTGAAATTGCTTCCGTGCAACCCTCAGGCACGTTTCCGCATCCACCGTGCCCGACTTCCTCAAATACAGTGATATGCGCATAAAGAGCACGCTTTGGTGTTATCTTCTTTTCCTTTATATATTTACCAAGTCCAAGCAAAATACCAACACTAAGCTTATCATCGAGGAATCTTGATTTAATATAACCCGTCTTTGTCACTCTTACATTAGGTTCAAAGCATACTATATCACCTACAGAAATTCCAAGTTTTTGAGTATCCTCTTTTGACTTTACGTCTTCATCAAGTACAACTTCACAGTTTTCCCAGCTTCTCTTCGTATCATTATATTCACCGTTTACATGTATGGAAGCGTTGTTAAGCTGGAAGGTTCCCTCATATATTCCGTCAAATTTGGTAACAACCCTTACGTTTTCCGTCTCTGCATTGTTAGGATTCATTCCGCCAAGGTTCGTCAGCTGAAGTCTTCCGTTATCCTTGATTGTTGCAACCATTCCTCCAAGTGTATCGGTATGAGCCTCCAAAAGAAGTCCATTGTTTTTATCTTCTCCTGTCAGTTCTACTATCACTCCGCCCTTATTTGTAAGAGTAGCCTTAAACCCAAGCTTCTCAAACTCCTCCTTAACCCAGGCTGCTGCCTCTTCGGTGTAGCCCGTGGGCGAATCAATATTTAAAAGTGTTGTCGTCTCATCAACTATAAAATCAGTGTATTTTGTAAGGTTTAGTTTTTTCATGTCAGTCCTTTCTTAATAAGATATATTTCAACTAATTCCAACTTAAACTCACTTGTCGAAATTATTATTTAATCCAATCTGTCTAAACAAGTACTGCATCGCCGAAATAACCGGACTCGTTTATTTCAAGATGCTGTACAGTGCCTCTTAAGAAGTCATTATTTTACCAAACAATATATTTAATTTTTCCAGTACGATCTCAATAATTAAAGAGCCACAGATCATACAAATAAAATAGATTATTCTCAAAATCCAGATATTGGAAATCTGTATTCCGGTTTGGATAAAAAACATTGGCAAAACGTAATCCAAAAACAGCCTATGGTACAAAAACATATATAATGTGTGTTTCCCCAAAACTGAAATACTGCCGAAGATTTTCAGTAATCTGTCGTTGTTGCTTATCACTTGTTCCAGGAAAAATATGGATAACGCCATTAAAATCGCATATAATCCAAAACTGATACTTGGCGGGTTGTATCCGCTTCCATAGGGCAGATTCAGGTCTATCCTGCAATTATCGGTTGATATAAAATTCCACCACATTAAGGTCAATACAATACTTATGACAAGCAGAAACGCTACTACTATTTTATTAGTTGGTATTTTAGAAGAATACTTGCCAAATATCATGCCAAGGTAAAACAAAATCAGATAAGTTCCGCCAAAAAGTTTACCGCCACCGCCATAAATATCCAGGATATTTGAATAATTCGTTGTATAAAAGGATATCATCAGCACGAAAGCCAATCCTGCAATTTCAATCAGTATTCCCCTTTTTCCTTTAGCACAATTGAAGGAAAAATAAATAAAAGGTGCTATCACTAAAAGTTGAATATATAACATTACATAATAAAATGGTGAGCTTGCATTAAAATGAATTGCCCTATTTAAAAAATTCTCAAAATGAAACTGCCTATCCAATATAAGTCCATATATAAACGTAGCAATAAGATATGGTTTTAGTATTTTCAGACAGGCCTTTGAAACTTTCTTTGCAATACTCCCGTTATATCTGCTATAGCTCCAATAGCTTGTGACCCCCATCACCAGTATAAACAGGCTAACACTATAATATGAAAAGTAAGAAACCCGCACATTCTGATAAAGTAATCCGTTAGTGTGGTCTATCATGACAGCAATAATGGCCATGAATTTTGCTATATCAATCCAATATGTTCTTTTGTTTTTCTCAATTGATTCCAATTTAAACATCCTTGTCGCAACAATTATTTTTTTCGGCCCTTTTCAGCTTATATAAACAATATGATAATTCTGTATTATTTTACCTGGTTTGTCAAAAACAACATTATTCAAAATACCGATAATCTTAAATATATATAAACAATTGGCATTCTGTAATACCTTTCATAAAGCAAATGATAAAATGTCAATAAGACCTGATTCAAAAATCATATCAGTAATTTATTAACTTAACGTTTGCAGAGGAGGGTAAAAATGTTCAAAAAGTACACATGGATTCTTATTTTGGCAGCAATACTCGCACTTACCGGTTGCGGAAAAACCGATAGTAAAGACGCAACCGTGCATCTTGCGATTCCATCTGATATAGTTACCATGGATTCCCATAAAACAACCAATGACTACATCGTACCGATGAACGTGTTTGACACGCTCTTTTCCTTAAAGAAAAATGAAGACGGCTCTACAAGGATAGATAACAGTCTTGTAGATAAATATGAACTTACAGATGATGGTTTAACCTATCACTTTACATTAAAAGACGGCATCGTTTTTTCTGATGGCACGCCTCTTACAGCGCAGGATGTAAAGTTTACTTTCGAGCGCATTTTAAAGCTTCCGGACAGTGCCCAGACAGATAATGTAATACTAATTGAAGGAGCGCAGGAAATGCTCGATGGCAAAGCAGATTCTCTTCGCGGCATCACAGTAGACGATGATAAGAATTTTTCCATAACACTTACTGCGCCCTTTTCAGGCTTTACTTCCGTTTTGGCCACCCCTGCAATGGTTATTTATTCAGAAAAAATAGTCACTGAGGCTGGTGATGATTTTGGAATGGTTCCTGAAAAGACAATAGGTTCCGGGCCCTACATCATAAAGGAATGGACAAGAGGCAGCGGACTAACCTTTGAATATAATCCGAACTATTGGGGCCCCGAGCCATCAGCTAAAAAGATTGACATGAAAATCATGGAACCTCAGTCTATGGATCTGGCATTCCAGAAGGGTGATCTCGATATTCTTGATTGCCTCTACATTGATTCCGCCATCGTTAAATCAACCTATAAAACTGATAAGTACAAGGATCACATTGTTTCTGTAGACCGTTTGGGACAGAATTTCCTTATGATGAATGAAAACATCGAGCCTTTAGGAAATGTACAGGTAAGAAAAGCAATTCAGCAGGCCATTGACCGCGAATCTCTACTCAGTACTATTTACGACGGCGATGGAATGCTTGAGGATGGTATTTTTACCACCGGATGCATAGGCTACAGTAAAAACAATCAGGGCTGGCTTAAGTATGATCCCGAAAATGCCAAAAAGCTCCTCGCAGAGGCAGGTTACGCCGATGGTTTCGATCTCGAATTATGTGTTGACTCAACCGCTTCAGACTCTGTCAAAAACTCCATACAGGTAATCTCCGAAAACCTTAATGCTGTTGGTATACGCACAAGTATTAAATCAATTGACCACGCAAGTTACTTAGACATTAGAAACAGTGGTGAGCTTCCTTGTTTTTGGGCATACTGGCTTCTTGATTACAATGATCCGGACAATATCATCTATACCTTTTTCGGAAGCAAAGATAACGTAAGACTCCGCTCTCTCAACTACAGCGATGATTCTGTAATTAACCGTGTTGCCGCTGCAAAAGTAATTGCTAAAGAGGACGACAGATTAGCAGAGTATGAAGCTCTTGAAAAGAAAATCCTTCAGGATGATGCTGCCTGTGTACCTATGTTTTCACAAAAGCATCTTTTCGTAACAAGTGACAAAGTAGCCGAATTTATTCCCCATTGGGCAGGCTGGAACGACATATACTTTGATCAGATTACATTAAAGTAATGATAGATTCAAAATAGAGGAGGCTTTATTTTGAAGGAACTTCCAAAAAGATTATTGGGCATAATCTTCGTTTTGATTCTTGTTATTGTACTGATATTTGTCATGCTTAGGATCATTCCCGGAGATCCTGCTTCCGTTTTACTAAATGAACATGTCAGTCAGGCAACTATAGACAGAATGACTGCGTCCATGGGACTTGACAAGAGTCTTCCGGAACAGTTCTTTTCCTATCTCGGCGGCGTCCTAAGAGGTGATTTTGGGCAAAGCTATTATATGCAGAGGCCTGTATTGTCCCTGATTTTACACGCTTTTCCCTATACTGTCAGATTGACTCTTTTGTCTATAGCAATCGCATGGACATTGGGAATTGTTTCAGGCATCATCTCAGCCATGTATAACGAGCATTTTGCCGATTACCTGTTCCGCGGAACTGCACTTTTGGGAATATCTGTCCCGGTATTCATGGTGGCTCTGTTCCTGCAATATTTATTTTATTATCGCTTATCTCTTCTGCCTCTTGTGTATGACGGAAGTATTGCATCTATGTTTTTACCTGCGATTGCTCTTGGCTGGAACAGTGCCGGAAGTGTTGCCAGGCTGATGCGCTCCAGTCTTATGGATGAGCTGGATGCAAACTATATGGACACTGCAATGGCTAAGGGCCTCATCTATAAAAAGGCTGTTATATTCCACGCTTTTAAGAACGCTGTTCTTCCTGTGATAACAATGATGGCTCTGCAGCTTGCGGAAATGCTATCCGGAGCAGTTATCACAGAAAGCGTGTTCAGTATTCCGGGGCTTGGTAAACTGGCTCTTACCGCATTACAGACGAGAGATATGCCTCTTTTACAGGGCACCGTACTGTTCACGGCTTTCCTTATCGCTGTTGGCGGTATTATAGCTGATTTCATCAATACTCTTCTTAATCCGAGGTTAAGGTTAGAATGATTAAATTATTCAGACAAAATAAAACCGCACTCATTTCAGGAGCTGTCATACTAATTGTCGTCATTCTATCTACACTGGCACCTCTTATGTCCAATTATAATGAAACGGGCCAGGATCTGGCACACAGACTTATGGCGCCGGGAAACGGACATCTCTTTGGAACAGATGAACTGGGCAGGGATGTATTTACCAGAATCCTCTATGGTACACGTGTATCCCTTTTGATAGCGCTGCTTCCAACCGCCCTTGCAGTAGTTGTAGGAACCTTTGCGGGCGTATGTTCTGCTTTGTTTAACGGAGTGATTGACTTTATCATAATGCGTTCTGCGGATGTTATGCTGTCAATTCCGGGAATGCTGTTATCAATGGTTGTTTTGTATACCTTCGGCGGTTCTCTTTCCTCCGTCGTAATCGCTCTGGTTCTTGTCGAGTGGGGCGGAATAGCAAGAATTGTCAGGACAAAAGCCTTGGAAATCTATCATGAAGAATATATTGAAGCCGCTGTAGTAACAGGTGCTGGACAGGGGCGGATAATTTTTAATCATATCCTCCCGAATCTTATTCCTACACTTATTGTACTTTTTACTCTGAACATTCCCTCCTCTATACTTGCGGAAAGCACTCTGAGTTTCCTTGGTATCGGCATCCAGCCACCTCAGGTATCTTTAGGACTCATGACAGGATACTCTCGCCAGTATCTTTTTCAGATGCCATGGCTCGCACTTGCTCCTTCAGGCATGGTCATGCTTCTTGTACTTTCCTTCAATTTTTTCGGAGATGCTGTAAGGGATATACTTGACCCGAAGAGGAGGCCGCTATGAGTAATACTTTACTTACAATCAGGAATCTTGCGGTTTCTGTCACTAATAAGAAAAAGAGTATTCCTATAGTAAAAGGAATAGATATCGATATTCCACGAGGTCAGATTGTAGGGCTTGTTGGTGAATCCGGCTGTGGCAAAAGCATGACCGCAAAATCCATCATGGGTATTCTCCCACACTCTGCCCATATGAGCGGAAGTATACTTTGGAATGATCCTGATGGTTCGCAGACTGAACTTACCGGCTTAAATGAAAAAGAGCTTCGCAAAATGTGCGGCCCCAAGATAGGGATGGTATTCCAGGAACCCATGACATCTCTGAATCCCATGATGAAAATAGGTGATCAGATAGCCGAAGTCCTCTTTATACATAAACTGGTTAAAAATCGTGCCGAAGCCAAGGAAAAAGTGATAAGAATCCTTGATGAAGTTGGTATACAGGAGCCCGAGCGCAACTACAATTCGTATCCTCATATGCTCTCAGGAGGTATGAGGCAGAGAGTCATGATAGCTATGGCTGTAATATGTGACCCGGATCTTCTTATAGCAGATGAACCGACAACTGCTCTGGATGTTACCATAGAAGCTCAGATTCTTAAGCTTATTCGTCACATGTGCGAAACCCATAATATGAGTGCTCTGGTTATTACGCACAATATGGGTGTTGTTTCCACGCTTTGTGACAAAGTATATGTAATGTATATGGGAAGAATCCTGGAAAGAGCGCAGGTAGATCAGCTCTTTAAAACGCCTCTTCATCCCTACACAAGAGGTCTCCTCTCCTCCATTCCAAGAATCCATGCTAATCCCGAATATCTTACGACCATCCCCGGAAATATCCCGGAATTTGGAAAAGAAGCTGCAGGATGCGATTTTTGTCTAAGGTGTAGCGATGATGAACGCCGCTGCTTTTTTGAAAAGCCGGCGGAATCAGAGATTGAAAAAGACCATTTCGTCAGCTGTTTTAATGCAAATAGCAGGAGTAACCAACCATGAGCGAACAGGTTCTTATATCTGCCCGTAACGTTACAAAAAGTTTTCCATCGGGCAATAAAAAACGTCATATCGTTGTAAATAACCTAAGTCTTGATATGTTCAGAGGTGAAACCCTATCTTTGGTCGGAGAATCCGGCTGCGGTAAGAGTACATTTGCAAGGCTAATAATGGGTCTCGCACAGCCTGACAGTGGTGAAATTATCTATGATGGCGTTAATATTTCAGGCTTATCGAAAGCTGCTCTAAAGCCATATCGCAGAAAGATGCAGATGGTATTTCAGGATCCCGCATCTTCACTGGATCCCCGCATGAAGGTAAGGGACATAATTGCAGAGCCTCTTAAAGTATGGCATATCTGTAACAACAGGAAGGAAATAGAGGAGCGTGTGCTTGAACTTCTTGAAATGGTAGAACTAAAAGAGAGTGCCATAGACAGGTATCCTCATGAATTCTCCGGCGGTCAGAAACAGCGTATTGGAATAGCAAGAGCCATAGCAATAAATCCGGAACTCCTTATATGTGATGAGTCCGTATCCGCACTGGATGTTTCCGTACAGGCACAGATTCTTAATCTCTTAAAGCGCCTAAAAAAAGATCTTGGGCTTTCCTGTCTTTTCATCAGTCATGACCTGTCGGTTGTAAATTTCATCTCCGACAGAGTCTGCGTCATGAAAGACGGAAATATCTGCGAAATCGCTGATGCCGAAAGCATCTATTCCAATCCGGCACACGAATATACTAAATATCTCCTCTCAGCCATCCCACATATAAGGTATGCTGAGTAGTATAAATCAGGGGCTGTCACAGTGACAGCCCCTGAAGTCATCTTATTAAGATTGTCCAGCTTTTCGATAGCCTTTGCTCTGGTTTCTTCGCTGAGCCAGTCGGTGGAATTCAGCATGTCATAGTAGGAATTTCGAATGTCATTAACCATATCCAGTATGACCTTACGCTGCTCTTCGTTGCAGTAAGCCTGAATGTACAACTTGTTCATTGGCACATCCAGCAGCTCCTTCACCCTGCTCACCGCTATGCTCTCGTAATCGGTCGAACTCTTAATTCCCATCAGACCGTTTTCAATGGCACTGAACTCATCATATGTTTCCTTGTCCAGAAGTCTGCCCGTATCTATCATATTTCTGACCAGCAGCCAGTCGCGTATCAGGGGAACGTTTTCCTCTGTGATGATATCAGCAAGAGCGGTAATGTAATCCGGCTCTTGGACCATAAACCGTTTTGCAGAAGAATCCTATCCTATGATCCATTTGGAGCGGTGATATGTACTATGAATCAAGAACCACTCTCACATCTCACCCCGATATTGAGTATGACGACGGAAAAATTAATTACTTTTTCTATAGCGGAGGAAAAGATAACATTCCCGGTGATAAAGCCCATAGCAAATCCGTCTCAGAATTGATAAAATATATTGTAGATGGCAAACTTAGTTCTGATTCCGACTCAGACCTTGCCAGACTTGATGAAATTGTTAATTCAGTAAAGAAAAAATCGGAGGTCACAAGGGCTTATATGCAGGAATGGGATAGACAACGAATTCATGATAAAGAACTTACAGAACAGGTTACAGCTCAGGTTACTGAGGACGCTGCCATAAAATGTATTCGTAGATTGCATATTCTGGGAGTGCCTGAAAGCTCAATCAGGGAATCCATTTCCGAAGACTATGGATATTCATCCGAGCAGATTGAAATACTTATGGAGCGTGCATTATCTAAACCTCAACCAATACATTAACCTACATCTTCTGACAATATGCAAATTTCCAAGAAGCAACCGGTCTTACAACACCGGTTGCTTTTTGTTTTTATACTTCATTATTTTTCCTCATTCCTTTAATTGATAAGAGTTATTTTCCTGTTATTTAATACTGAGTTAATGGCATTATCAGCCCATATTTGGGATAATATCATAGGGTAGTTCTATATTGTTTTATGAGGGACATTCTATGATTAGCATTTATTCATTTTTAAAGAACAGGAAGTCACTGTTAATAATACCCATTCTAATCAGTTTGTTACTGACATCTGTGTTAGCAAATTCCATGCCGATCACTGCACATGCGATGAAAGATCTGTCGATTGATTATCCGACAGGTGATGTCTTTGTGGCGCCGACGCCTAAGGTCATTGAAGAGACACGGTTTGTCGATGACATGCCGTCCATTAAGCCCCTGAATTCGGGCCTAAACATGGATGTATCTACAGGAAAACACTATGCATATCTGTCCGATAAGGAAAAGGATATCTATAGGGCTCTTGTAGCTGCGTGTGATAAGGTGGTGGACTATGGCGTAAAAATCAAAGCGGGTGCAACTCCGGGAGTTGCGTTAAGTTTGGGCAGTTCATCAGAATTTTCATATACAAAAGATGAATTGCAAAATGCCTATGAAGCTGCCAGATACGACCATTTTGAGTTGCTCCAATTGACGCTATGCCAGGCCTATTTCGGATACCTTAGTACTACCAGCGGAAACACTACAACATATGACAATTACCTTTATTTACAAAGCGCGAATTCTTCATATAAGCAGAGCACTTTTGCACAAATGACATCAGAATTAAAGAATAAACGTACTGCTTTTCTTTCCGACTCATCAATAAAAAATGCCAAGAGCACACTTCAAAAAGAGTTGGCAATACACGATAAGCTCATTAATACCAATACTTATGATTACGAATGTTCATCAAATAACAGTACTCAGTACACCTATCATATTTCTCATACAGCATACGGTGCTCTTGTAAAAGGCAAATCTGTCTGTGACGGATATGCTCTTGCACTCTCCTATCTGCTTGATGGCATAGGTGTAAACTCCATGACCGTCACAGGTGTTGCAGGAGAAAACGGCAAAAAGGAATCACATGCCTGGAGTCTGGTTGATGTTAGCGGCAAATGGTATGAAGTTGACGCAACATGGAATGATCAGGATTTAGAAAACTCCGTGCCTCAGGATCTCCTGGATCAGGTTCGTCATAATTATTATCACTTAACTACTTCCGAAATTTCAAACCATTCATATAACATAGTCTCCGGCTTGTATTCCGTTAAAGGCAGTTCTCAAAGAAACAGAACCGGTTATTCCACAAAACTTCCTACTGCATCAGACACCGCTTATACATACGATAAGGTTAAGAAAATAATAGCGGAAAGCGGAGAAGGCGGAGGAAATTCTGAACCCGAACAGCCTAAAGAAATACCTGTTACAGCTTTGTCAATTACTCCCACATCAATTACGCCCTCTGTTGGTGATAAAGGAAAGTTCACAGTAGCCATCACACCTTCGAATGCTACAAACAAAACGCTGATATGGACAGCAAGCGGCGATTCCGGTGTTATAAACATCGATCAAAGCGGAAGCTATACAATTACAGGTCGTGGTACAGCAAAGGTAACAGTATCTACCGAAGATAAAAAAATATCTACAAGTGCCACCATCACAACTAAATGTACGGTATCCTTCGATCTTTGCGGCGGAATTGGATCTGCTTCAAACAAAACAGTAGTTTATCGCAGTTCCTACGGGGAACTTCCTCAGAACATAACACGTAGCGGATATACATTTGCAGGATGGTTTACCGCAAAAGAAGGCGGAATTCAGATATTCTCCTCTTCAACAGTTTCAAACAAGGAAAGCCATACTCTCTTTGCACATTGGATCAAAGAAAAATCCGAGCCGTCGGAAGAAAATAAAGAAGAAGGCAATAATAACTCAAATGGCCAAAATAACAATGGTTCAGGCAGCAATAGTTCAAATAATGGAAGCAATAATAGTTCAAACGATAATTCGAACAAAAACAAACCTGAAAACAACAACTCGAATAATGGCTCAAATAATAACAACGGTTCAAACAATAACAACAAACAGCCATCATATACCGATCCTAAAAATGATGATTCCGCAAACAATAAGAACATAACAAACACTGTAGTAACAGGTGCGGATAATACCTATGTTGTTTCCAAAGACAGAACTGCATCTGTGCTGACACCTGCAAACAAAAAGATAACAAATGTTAACATCCCCGATTCTATTACTTATTTAGGAAAAAGCTATGATGTTACCACAATTAATGCAAATGCCTTTAAAGGCTTCACATCATTAAAATCAGTCACCATTGGCAGAAATATTGAAAGAATCGAAGCGGGTGCTTTTAACGGCTGTAAGAATCTGAAAAAGCTTACTATCTACGGTGACAGCTTAGAATCTATCGGAAGCGGCAGTTTTAAGGGCATAAGCAAAAAAGCCAAAATAACTGTTATATGCTTTGATAAGTCGGATTATAAGAAGATTGTCAAAAAGCTTAAAAAGGCAGGAGCCAAAAAAGCCAAATTCAAATATAAGCATTCTGACCTTGTGATCACTATAATCATTTGACAGCAAAATATTTAATCACACGAATATATTTTAACGAAAAACCGGACTTTTCTGAAGTCCGGTTTTTTATTCTGCAGTTTTTTATTCTACAGTTTTTTCATAAACAGCCCTGTCGCGAAGCCATCCGTTCTGAAATGTGCAGTTCTCGGACGAGTATGTTGATTTTCAAAACGAAGAAAGCAGCAAAAGCCGATTGCTCTGAGAGGCGTCGAAATGAGGCATTTGATGCTTTTTGAGTTTTATAAATCACAACACAGACGAAAACAAACATTTCCGAATGGGTACCTTGGGGCTGGGCGTGATGAATTGCTGTCAAACCGACAATATCTCTGCCACTATCTCTCTTCGCCTGTCTCTGAGTAGAAGAAGCTGATTATACTTAAAGTATTCCTCAGATCCCTCATTCTGAATAAAATTCAGGCTGTAATGACCCGCATCAAGCCTTGTGAGGAACAGCACCATCTCCTGCTCTTCTCCATATATTTTCTGAAGGAATGAAAAGCAGTTTGATAAATGATTTCCTGTCTCAAGAGCATTCTGTCTTCTTGTCTTCTCCCTTTCAGAAAACCAGGTTTTAATCTCATTTTTAGCAGCTTCATCATCAGCGTCGTTTATCTCTTCCTGAAGCTTACAAAGAGCAGCAATAACCTTCTTAATCACAATCTCAGAGGACTTGTCCATAAGATGTTCTCCGGCTTTCTTGTCATAATCTTCAGACAGCTCAGAGATTCTGTTCTTTAATCTTCCGATTATTGATGCAGGCTCTGTTCCCTTTACAACTGCCGTGATTTCCTTTTGAATTGTCTTCTGAACCTTATAGTCTTTGTCATAAGCAGCAAACTCCTGATTCAGTCTGTCTACCAGTAGGTTTATAATGCTTAGTTTTTCATCAAAAGGAGCTTTCCTTAGCTTATCTCTCTCAGCAGGAACACTGCCCTTTAAAATCTCTCCAATATTGTACAGATCCTCATACTTGTGATAGAGCGCATAATACATTGCAAAATCCCGGGCAATCTCAGGCTCCTGAAGATACTGACCCGTTACCTTTTCGTCAACTTCTATACCAAGCTTTTCGTAGGCTCTGATAAGCTGTGACAGATCCTCCCATCCTCTGGCAGTAACAAAGCGTTTTCCCTGAATATCATTTTTTATGCTGTAAAAGTTGTCCTTATGAATATCAAGATATGCAAGGATTGATCCGTGAACACCATTGACGTCAGCATATTCCTTGAATGCTTCCAAATCCTCTTCAATGTCAATTCTCTTTACACGGTCCAAAGTAACAATATCAAAATCTCTTACAGCCTTGTTATACTGAGGTGGATTACCCGCAGTAACTATGATAAATCCCTCGGGAACCTGATGCGCTCCAAAGGTCTTATACTGTAAAAACTGAAGCATGGTTGGAACCAGTGTCTCTGACACGCAGTTTATCTCATCAAGAAAAAGGATTCCTTCTTTCACACCTGTCTGATTTATTCTGTCATAAACCGATGCAATGATCTCACTCATTGTATATTCGGTAACAGAGGTCTCTTTTCCTCCGTATTCCTTTTTGGAAATGAAAGGAAGTCCGATCGCACTCTGTCTTGTGTGATGCGTGATCGTATAGGATACCAGATTTACCGCAAGCTCCTCAGCAACCTGTTCCATAATTGCTGTCTTTCCTATGCCCGGAGGTCCAATGAGAAGTATCGGGCGCTGCTTCTGGACCGGGATAAGATAATTCCCCATCTCGTCCTTTTCCCTGTATGCTTTGATTGTATTTATTATTTCCTGCTTAGCTTGTTTAATATTCATCTGTAATCCTCATTAAAAAAATACATGTTTTATCTGAACACTTCGTGTTCATAGACGGTACCGGCTCTTTTCATAAGCGGTTTGAAAACATCATAACTTTGTTTTTTCAAATATATAAAGCGATTGCCCAGTCAGGCATATCATCAACACCTGTCTGCTTATCCGACGGAAAAACAAAGGCTGTATCATATTCGGTTGGATTTTGTGGGTAATCCCCAAAGCCATCCGTAAAATACATAAGGCCTCTTAAATGTTTTAATTGTCCCTTATGTCTAAGATCATCCACATATGAAAACACCGGCCTAAAATCTGTTCCGTAACCTCCGGAGATTTCGAAATTCTCAGCATATTTTTCCATCTCCTCAGGATGATTGATCTCTATATCCTTTTGGACCCTGTTGTCACACTCAATTATATGTACGTGGATCTCTCTGAAAAAATTGTCGCTACTTCGAAGAATTCCTGCGGTCTCATTCAAAAAACTCTGAACCAGTTCTTCTGAGCAGGAAGCGGAGGTATCAATGGCAATCACCAGCTCGTCAACCTTATGAGATTCACTGTACTCATTTTCCTCAATAAGAGGCATATTACCGTAAATCTCCATTCCGTAATTATACAGTCCATAGTCAAATGAGTCAGGGTCTATTTTTATTTCCTCCCTGACCACAGCTATCTGATTTAAAAACTCAGTATAATAAACTTTATCCTGCGTTTCAGCCTTCAGGTAAAATTTAAGGCTTCCGCTTTCTGTGCTTTTATCATCTCCAAGACTTGCAATATCACTCTTGATTCTCTTTGCCGTATTCTTCCAGGCTTCCTCAATTTCTTTTTTATTTGCCCGCCTGAGTCTCATCTGCATCTGCATATCAATATCGGGTCTGTCATTATTCTGAGACTCATCTTTTTTATCCTGAAGTCTCTCCCAAAAGCCGTGATCGTCAAATTTAAATTCACGAACAAGGCGATTCCAGATATCCTCAGAAATCATATCCGTACCTGTATCTTCATGATCAAAAGAAGAATCGCTGCCCCATTCTGCGTGTTCCTCAAGATAGTGGTAAATCTTCTCTGCAGTCAGTACTTTAAGTTCATTCTGCAGCTTTTCATACCATCTGTCCCTAAGATCCGAACTGACTCTGTAAATGCATTGATAATCCATGGAATCAAGAATATGCTCCACGGCAATATCACATGCAAGATCCCATATCTCACTATCACTAAAATCCGCTGCCCTGTACAAATGCCTGAACATACAGTGCATAAGCATATGCAGGTATGTCCTGTTTAGCTTAGACGGATCCTCAACATAGGTCTTGAAAATGTAGTTGGGATTATACAGAACACTCTCCCCATCAGTTCCTACAAAGGTAGTCGACAGGTCCTTTCGTATCTCAAGCACCGAAAGTGCCGGTGCCATAAATCTCATCGACAACAGTAGCTCCGTCTTTACTGAATTCCATATTTGATTTCCAAGCTTAGTCAATTGTTCTTTATTATTCATATATCATTTTCTTATTAAAAATCCAGTTCCAAAAATCCATCATCCGATTTTTCATCGGTTAAATCACAGGCATCATTTCTGCACTCTTCGGAAAAGTTCATCATCATGCTGACAATAGCTGTCATTTCCTTGTCCGATGCCATGTGTGCAAGCTCTTTTGCATCATCCTTATAAAGAAGCTTCCTTGTCATATAAAAATCAAAATGATCCTCAAGACTAAAGTCATCTATTGCACTTACACCTGCATCTTTAGTAAATACACCTAAAGCACCTACTTGCAGTGAGCTGTTCTCTATAGCTCTTTTCAGGTTCCCTTTGGCATTTTCAAGAAGCCATTTTTCATACATATCTTTGCACTCAGATGTAAGTTCATACGGAAAAGCTAATCTCGCCATAGCGATCATCTCGGCAGTCACACTATCGTCTGCCGATGCCTTGGGAAACATATTATCATATTCCCTGAAATTTATCTCACCGCTTTTTACACATTCACGGTACGCATAGCCTGTACCCTCGATCGCAAACTGAATTGTTCTAGCCATCGTGTTTTCAACAAAGTCATAGTTAAATCCGGGAAAAACCAAAAGTGCATCACCACCTGTAAGGTGCATTCTGAAGGTCAGCCTTCTGTCATTATCCTCAAGTATACGTCTGATTATCTGAAAGTTATCATGCTCAATATCTATCTCTATTTCGGTCAGATTTTCACACTGTCTGGTACTTCCGTCAAGATATTCGGTGACGCTGTCCGCCATTTTAATTTTCTTGAGATTGCTGCAGTTATGAAAAGCGAAACCAAGAATTGTGTGGATTGAATCCGGTATTACTATCTCCTCTATATCCTTTCTGGATGAAAAAGCATGATTACCGATAACCTCAACAGGCAATATATCCCCGTTCTCATCCTCAGCTTTTTCGGGAATGCAAAGCACTCTCTCCCTCTTATCCTTTTCATCTCTGTTACCTTTTATCTCGAAGAAACTGTGATCAGTCCCTTTTTTCTTTTCATATTTAAAACTCATTATCCTGAAATTTACCCCGTATCCTTAACAATAGTACCAATGCAGTGCATTTCGCTTTTACATGCAAGAAATCTTACTATTTTCCGATTACAGATTGTACCTAATCTATACTATATCCGCAACCGTAAACAAGGCATAATAATTTCTTTATCGTCTTTTTACAAATATGTATTAAATAATATAGTACTATTTTAGTAACAGTGGATTTTCAGCACCATTATTAAGGAGCCGTTTTGTGCTAAAAAAGCATTCTATTTTATTTGCAAACATAATAGTGATCTTACTTATTATAGTAGTTTCTACCGGTTTACAGATTAACGAGTATACCTACTATAAAAACGCTGCCATTAAGCAGGCCAGGGAGGATGTTGCTTTTACGTCAAGCGATATATCCTACAGACTTACTATTGCTACAACCGAACAGCTCGTGGCATCACAGATGATGGCTAATGATATTTTTCTGAAAATATGGGCTGAGGATGAAATCAGTTTCAATACTGATGAGCATAAACAGCTCTTATACGACTATCTTAATGAATACAAACAGAAATATAACTATGATGTAGTCTTCTTTGTATCTAATCAAACCTACAATTACTATTATGACGGAGGACTAAACAAGGTAGTATCTCCTACTGATGACTTTGATATATGGTACTTCAATTTTCTTGATCTCCACCAGGAATACGATATTCAGATTGACCATGATGAGGTAAATGACTTTAGCGTTACCCTCTTTGTCAACTGTCTTGTAACTGATGAGTCCGGAAATATTCTCGGCGTTGTCGGTGTCGGCAATCAGATTGATGATTTCCAGAACCAGCTTGAAAACTACGTATCAGAATATGACCTTAATATCTGCATTGTTAATAAAGGAAATGCTCATAATTCCTTTACCGGAAGCACATCCTACTATAAAACCGTGGACGATGCTACAGCTTCACTTGGTCTATCCAGAGAAACAATTCTCATGGATGTGGATGACGATGGCTATGCATGGAATGAAGGAAATCTATGCACCAAGGTAATGCGTAACAAGGCCCTCAACTGGAATATTTTTGTTCAATCCGATATCACAAAAAACATCAATATTTTGCTGGCACAGATGAATCGCAGGATTGTGCTTCTGATGCTCATTATACTAAGCTACCTTATGGTAAGTCTCACTCTCTTTTCAAGACTTAACCGCATTACTTATGAATCACACAATACCGATGAGCTTACAAGACTTGCCAACAATCGCCTTTTCAGAGAAAAATTCAACAAAGAAAACAAGAGGAAATTTTCAAAGGAAACAGCCTCCCTGTTCATGCTGGATGTAGATGATTTTAAATCTTTCAATGACACAAGAGGACATTTATACGGAAATGCAGTTCTTCAATTAGTCTCCCAGACATTAAAAGAAAATGTAGGTGAAACCGGTTTTGTCGGCAGATGGGGCGGAGATGAATTTATTGGTGTTATCTATGATACCCCTGAAAAAGCTAAGGTCATTCTTGATAATGTACAGAATATAATAAGGTCCAAAGACACAGCAATGCCAATCTCATTCAGCTGCGGAATCTCACAAATAAACAGTAATCTTACTTTGGAAAAAAACATGGAGCTGGCAGACCGGGCATTATATAAATCCAAGGAGAACGGAAAAGCTCAGTCCTCTATCTACTCACCATAAAAAAAGTGCCTTTGGCACTTTTTTTATTTGCAGACTTCACATAGCAAAAGCATGGCTGAGGTTATTTTTATATATACTCCGCAAGTGTATTGTATAGTCTTTCGGAATCTATGGGTTTTACGAGGTGAGAGTTCATTCCTGCCTTGAGACTCTGCTCGTAATCTTCATGAAAAGCGTTTACCGTCATTGCTATAATAGGCACATTCTTAGACGACGGGATTGTTGTGTTATCTCTTATCATTCGTGCAACTGCTAATCCATCAATATCAGGCATGACAATATCAAGAAGAATAAGATCGAACTTTCCATGTTCTGTTCTGTATGTAAGAAGAGCTTCCCTACCGTCTCTTACTGTAATAACTTCCGCACCTTTTTCCCTGAGAAGTTTTTCAATTATTTCAAGATTGATCTCATCATCATCCGCAACAAGAATCCTCTTCTGAGAAAAATCATAATTACGATTACTGAGTAACTCAAGCTGTTCGCCGGTAACGATAGGGAATCGTAATTTGAGGTCGATTTCAACACCCTTCTCTGCATCATTTTTCACATTAACAGTGTCTGTCCCCATCTCATGAGCATAGCATCTTAAAATAAAAATCATGGGATCCATTGAATCAATGGAATTATACATATCCTTTTCCACGTTGTTATAACCAAGCCTAAGTGCATCAACCTGGCTACTGGTCAGAATAGCCTCCGAGCTATACACCTTAAACCCGATTTCGTATTCATTGTAACTTTCGGAGCTCTTATAAACCTCAAAATCCAAAGTGCTCTTTGCCGGCAAAAGATTTGACACAAGTCTTATCATTTTTCTTAAAATCTGAAAAAGAATAGAATAATCCGCAATAATGACGCAGTCCTTCAAATCAATGGTTTTTGGTTTGAATAGAATTCCGCTATACGAAAAAATATGCGACAGATCATTTTCCAAGGCTTCAACAAGCTTATCCACATTGATGCTTTCAGGATGAATACTTACATTCTGCATGATAATCTGGCGCATAGCCATAACATCATCCATTGATTCATTCATAAAATGACCCGCACGATTGATCTGATCTAGATAATGATGAACAGCAACCTCATCAGACATAGATCCAATCGCAAGCTTTGAAAACTCTATAATTGAATAAAGCGGTCCTCTTACATTCCTACTCATCTGCTCTAAAAATGAGTCGCTAAAACAAAGCTTATTTTTTGTTTCAATAAGCTTATCTACTATCTCATTATTGTTGTTTGACATTTCTTTTCCCCTCTAGAAAATTGTCTAAAATATGAGATAATAATAGCATATCGTATATATTATTACCATTAAATATAAATTAAATAATTTGACATCTTTCTGAGATGCCAAACACAAATACAATTAAAGAGGAAATGTTTATGTACAATCATCAGGACATGTCAGTAAGCATACAACCACAATGTGTCGTAGGTATAGGAGCATCAGCAGGAGGCCTTGAAGCACTTCAGCAATTCCTGACTTTTCTTCCGTCAAATACGGGAATGGCCTTTGTTATAATTCAACATCTAGCCCCCAATCATAAGAGTATGCTTGTGGATATCCTCGGCAAATATAACACCATGCCTATAACCGAAATCGAGGATGGCATGCCTATCGAGAGAAATCACATCTATATGATTCCTCCAAAATATAATATTGAAATTCAGAACAACGAACTTAAACTCAAGGAACAAAACTCTCAGGAAATAAATCATCCTATCGATATTTTCTTCCGTTCTCTTGCCTATGCTTATGAAAACCGAGCGGTTGCCGTTATTCTTTCAGGAACAGGTTCAGATGGCACAAATGGTATCAGAGCCATAAAAGAGAACAATGGTATGATAATTGTCCAGTCTCCGGAGTCTGCTAAATTTGACGGTATGCCAAGAAATGCCATCACAACCGGCTTTGTTGACCTTATGCTCAAGCCCGATTCAATAGCCAGGGAGCTTTCTCATATTTCAAAGTCAATGATCGATGCAGAAGCTCAGATTGGTACAACTGATGATGACCTGCTTGCAAAAATATTTTCAATTCTTAAGAATGTCACCAATATTAACTATTCCTATTACAAGCAGACTACAATCTTAAGAAGAATTGAGCGAAGACTTGTTGTAACGCATAATAGAAATCTTCGTGAATATGTAAATTACATGTCCAATAATCCGGAAGAAGCAAAACTCCTCGCCAAAGAAGTGCTTATCGGTGTGACTTCATTTTTCAGGGATCCAGATTATTTTGATGTATTAAAGGAAACAGTTGTAAAAAAGCTGGTTACCGAGTCGCACCCTGATGATGAACTTCGTGTATGGGTTGCAGGCTGCTCAACGGGTGAAGAAGCCTATTCCATAGCAATTTTATTTGCAGAGGCCATGGAGGAGCTGTCAGTTCACCGCGGTATAAAGATATTCGCCACAGACCTTGACCCTGACTCCATCGGAACAGCAGTCAGAGGTGTTTACGGCAACAATATTATTGAAGATGTCTCCGTTGCCAGACTTTCCAAGTATTTTACGAGAAAAGGCAACAAATATGTCATTCATCATGACATAAGAAAAATGATAATCTTTGCTCAGCACAATGTATTCCAGGATCCCCCTTTCGGAAAACTGGATTTAATATGCTGCAGAAATGTCCTTATTTACTTCCAGACAGTTCTTCAGCGCAACCTTTTCGCCATTTTCCACATGGCACTTTCAGACAGAGGCTATCTTTTCCTTGGTCGTTCCGAATCTGTTATAGACTATTCAGACGTATTCAGGGTTGTATGTGCCGATGAAAAAATTTTCATACACTATGCGGAAGGTAATGCTCCTTCCCATGAACAGCTCGCTTATTCTATGAACAACATAGAAACACCTATTGATCCCATCAGTGTTTCCGGATACTTTGATGACGAGGAAACTACGCACTATAAGCCTCATGAGCTCGATACATCCGTTCTTGAATCCCTTATGCCGGCTACCGTGCTGATAAATGAAAAAAATGAACTTGTACGAAGCTACGGTGACTGTTCAAAGATCATCTCTCTTCCTACAGGACAGGTTACACTGGATATCTTCCAGCTTATACGAAACGATCTTAAGATAGCTCTATCTACAGCACTTAAGGAAGCCAGGCTGGAAAAATGCCGTAAAGCCTACACAGATATTCCGGTTGAAGTAAACGGTAAAGGTGAATTCGTTTCCATCGTTGCCCAGCCTATAAATGACAGCCATGGCCTGGACACTGACTTTACTGCCATCTCATTTATCAGAGGCAGACAGGATTTCAATATCGACATGGAAGAGTATCAGGTTGATATTGCCGCTACACATCGTATCTCAGATCTGGAACACGAGCTCAAGATGACCAAGAATTCGCTTCGTCAGACTGTTACTGAGCTTGAATCTACGAATGCGGAGCTCCAGGCTGCCAATGAGGAGCTTCTTACGGCAAATGAGGAATTACAGTCAAGTAACGAAGAGCTGCAGTCAGTAAACGAAGAGCTTTATACGGTCAACTCAGAATATCAGTCAAAGGTTACAGAGCTGGCAGTTGCCAACAACGATATGGCAAACTTCCTGTCTTCTACGCTTGTTGGTATCCTGATGGTAGATAAGGATCTTAATATCAGAAAATATACCGAATATATTTCTTCGGAGTTTAGTATTGCCGATCAGGATGTGGGAAGGTCTCTGCGCTATATCAGCTTTAATTTTGCAACAATAGACCTGATCGCACTTTGCAAAAATGTACTGGACACCATGACTCCTGTTGAAAAAAGATGCGCATCCGTTGCAGGAAAAACCTATCTTATCAGAATCGCACCTTATCATGAAATCGGTGTCACGGATGACTTAGAGGATGGCAGCCGCACCAGAAAGCGTGAATTGAAGGGACTGGTTCTTACCTTTGTAGATACCACAAAGCAGGTTGACGATCAGGAGCAGATAGATGAAATGGCAAAAGCTCTTCGTTCTGCAGTTCAATCCAGTCGCGAAAAGGAATCCTTCTTATCTCAGATGTCCCACGATATGAGAACACCTTTGACAGCTATTTTCGGACTGACACAGCTTTCACTTCAGGAAGAAAACGTATCGGATACCATAAAGGATAACCTTGCTAAAATCCTTACCTCAAGCAAATATCTTCTTGCTCTTATAGAAGAAATACTTGAAACAAGCCGCATAAATGCAGGTAAGATTGTTTCGGTCAGCTCTGCAGTGAAAGAGGAATCAATACTGGAATCCGTTTCCACAATAGCTGCCGAACAGGCAAGAGGTGCAGGTCTCCACTTTAACTCCACCATTAAAGGTTCAAAAGATAAGTATGTCCTTATGGACACAAAGCATGTGGAAAGATCATTGTTAAATATCCTTTCCAACAGTATAAAATTCACGCCAAACGGTGGTGATATATTTTTTACGGCAAATATCACCTACACGGATACTGATGCTATTCACACCTACATAATAAGAGATACCGGAATCGGCATCAGCGAAGCTTTCCAGAAAAAAATGTTCCTTCCTTTCGAGCAATACAGGGAATCTGATGATATCTACAGAGAAGGCTCCGGGCTCGGTCTTTTCATTTGCAAGAGCCTGATTGAGCTTATGGGAGGAACCATTACCTGTACGAGTGAACCCGGTAAAGGTACGGAATTTGTTGTAATACTTTCCTATCCTATCGCAACTGATGAACAGATTGCTCTTCATACACAGCGCTCCGAAAAATATGAGGATCATATTTTATACGGAAAGAATGTGCTGCTCGCGGAGGATAATACAATAAATGCTGAAGTTATCATAAAGCTCCTTAAGAGAAAGGGCATCCATGCTGAAGTAGCAAGAGATGGTCAGGAAGCAGTTGACATGTTTAAGAATCGCGGACCTTACCATTACCAGGCCATACTTATGGATCTTATGATGCCTGTAAAGAGCGGCCTTGATGCAAGTAAGGATATTCGCTCAATTAATACTCCGGATGCTGTTACAATACCGATCATTGCCCTTACTGCCGACATTGCCAATGATGTCACCCATAGATGCGAACTAGCAGGTATGGATAAGGTCCTTGAAAAGCCCATCGATCAGGACAAACTGTTTTCATATCTTGCTTCGGTAATACAAAAGCAACTTGATGAAGCATAAAGTATCCTATACTTTACAAAAAACCGGCACATTAAATACATTACGGAGGAAACACACATGAATGATAACAAAATAGAAGCTCTGAATAATTGGGGCGCAGATGCATCCTCCGCCGTTAAAAGGATGCTTGGTGATACGGATTTTTACCTGAATCTGATAGACATGTTTCTGACAAATAATGACTGGGAAGAACTTTCTCGTCTTATCTCAGAAAAGAAATATAAGGAAGCCTTTGTGGTATCTCACAGAATGAAGGGATCATGTGCTGACTTATCTCTGACTCCTCTATACAATGCTTTATGTGAAGTAACTGATGATCTGAGAAATGACGTACGTCCGTCTTTATCCTACAATTATGAACGGGCTGAAAAACTTCATTCTTCCTTGAAAGAAGCAATTAAATAAGTTTATCGTCAGGACTGACAAAAGGTTTTTTCTTATAGTCATTACTGAAGATCAAATAAGCCCCACATATTCCTAAAATCATGTGCAAGCACATAAATTTCCGGAATATGTGGGGCTTATATTTATATTTTATAATTTTTATGATAATACCATTGAGTCATTTACCTCATCGTTGCCGGCTTCCTCAAATTTCTGGAGGAGGTCCGATACCTTGAGGTTTTTCTTTTCCTCGCCGGATACATCATATATGATTTTTCCTTCACTCATCATGATAAGTCTGTTGCCGTGAGCAATAGCATCCTTCATGTTATGAGTAACCATAAGAGCCGTAAGGTTGTGCTCCTTGATGATGTTTTCGGAAATCTCAAGCACCTTCTTGGCTGTCTTGGGATCAAGAGCAGCTGTATGCTCGTCCAGAAGGAGCAGATCGGGTTTTTTCAGTGATGCCATAAGAAGTGTTACTGCCTGTCTCTGTCCACCGGAGAGAAGTCCTACCTTACTGGTAAGGCGATCCTCAAGTCCAAGATCAAGAGACTTAAGAAGTTCTTTATACTGAGCTCTCTCGCCGGCGTTAATCCCGCTCTTTAACCCTCTGCTTTGTCCTCTTCTTGCGGCAAGCGCAAGGTTTTCTTCTATCTGCATGGTAGCTGCTGTTCCCATCATGGGATCCTGGAAAACTCTACCGATATATTTTGCTCTCTTATATTCCGGAAGCTTTGTTATATCATGTCCGTTAAGAACAATGCTTCCCGCATCCACAGGCCATACACCTGCAACTGCATTAAGAATTGTTGATTTTCCGGCTCCGTTACCACCTATAACCGTAACGAAGTCTCCGTCATTCAGTGTGAGATTAACACCATTAAGGGCTGTTCTCTCGTTGATTGTACCTTTATTGAATATTTTTACCAGGTTCTTTATCTCTAACATATCATTTACCTCATTATGCTCAAAGTTTATTTATCTCTGCTTTACTTTTATTCCGAGATATCCCTGAATAGCCGGGATTCCAAGGAATACCGCAACGAGTACCGCACTTAAGAGTTTGAGGTATGTTGAAGGAAGTCCGAGCTGAAGAACTACTGCTATAACGATGTAATAAATGATTGCTCCTACAACCGATACTCCCATTCTTACTGCAAAATTAAGTCTTGAACCGAATATTACCTCACCGATTATTACGGCGGCGAGTCCGATTACGATTGCGCCACGTCCGGCATTTACATCAGCATTTCCCTGATACTGTGCGTAAAGTCCGCCTGCGAAAGCTGTAAGACCATTGCTGACAATAAGACCTATTCTTATGCATCTTCCGGTGTTAATGCCCTGTGCTCTGGCCATGTTCTGATTACAACCCGTAGCACGAATTGCAGATCCGATCTCGCTTCCGAAAAACATGTACAGAAGGAAGATTATTATAGCCACAATGATCACACTCATAAGTATTGAGTAATTAATAAAACGAAGGCTGACAATCAAAGCATACTGGTCAACGCTTATAGCCTGGTTGGATTTTCCCATAATAGCAAGGTTAACCGAATACAAACCAAGCTGAGTAAGTATACCTGACAAAATCGGCGGTATCTTAAGCATTGTATGCAGAAGGCCTGTGATATAGCCGGCACACATTCCTGCAATAAATGAACAGATAAGAGCCACATATACATTATGACCTGCAAGCATCATCATTACACAGGTTGCTCCACCTGTACAAAACGATCCGTCAACTGTCATGTCCGCATAATCAAGCACCTTAAATGTTAAAAATACACTGATTGCCAAAATTCCCCAAATAAGTCCCTGGGCAACAGACCCGGGCAGTGCATGTAATAATGAAACCATAAAAACTCCTTCTCAAAGATAAGAAGGTGCTCAATGTTACGTAAGCACCTTCGCCTCTTTTAAATTCTTTATTATTGTGAAGCTTTGTTAATGAATCCGGATTCGATTCATTATTCACCCATCTCGATAGCTACAAGACCATCAAGAAGGCTCTCATCAAACTCAATAGCCGCTGCTGTCTCAGGGTTATACTCATTTGTAATACCTTCTGAAACGAACTCGATAGGCATCTCTGCAGGGTTCTTGCCGTTAACAAGTATTTCGTATGCCTGCTTACCTGCTGTTACACCAAGATCGTAGTAGCTGATTGAAAGTGTAGCAAGACCACCGTTTTTGCACATGTTCTCTTCACCGCAGATTACGGGAAGCTTTTCAGGCCATGCAGCATTCTTAACGATAGACATGTTATCTGCGATAGTGTTGTCTGTAGGAATATACAGGCAATCACAATTGGAAATAGCATTTGTTACAACTGACTGGATTTCGTTTGAATCAGCAACTGTGTATTCCTTATATGCGATGCCTGCTGCATCAAGTGCTGCCTCAGCAAGATCTACCTGGAACTTGGAGTTTGCTTCTGATGAGCAGTAAAGAATACCAACCTGCTTAGCATCGGGAACAAGCTTCTGAAGAAGAGCGATCTGCTCATCAACGGGAGCAAGGTCTGAAGCACCTGTTACATTAGTGCCCGGTGCATTGTTGTCTTTAATAACGCCTGCTGACTTGTAGTCTGTGATTGATGTTCCGATTACCGGGATATCTCCTGTAGCTGCTGCAACTGCCTGAAGTGCGGGTGTTGCATTAGCCATGATAAGATCGTCCTTGTCATTAACAAATTTTGTTGCGATTGTTGCGCAGTTAGCCTGCTCACCCTGAGCGTTCTGATAATCGAACTCTACTGAATAACCGTCAGCTGACAGTGCTTCCTCAAGTCCTTCCTCAAAGCCCTTTGTTGCAGCGTCAAGTGCAGGATGCTCAACAAGCTGAATAACACCAACGTGGAAAGTCTTACCTTCTTCAGGCTTCTCTGTTTGGTCGTCGGAAGCTTCTGCTGCCTCTGTTGTTTCTTCAGCATTCTCCTCTGTGGCCTCTTCTGCTTTTTCCTCTGTGCTTTCAGCTTCTGTAGCTTCACCAGCTTCTTCAGTCTGAGCTTCCTCAGCCTTCTCCTCTGCAGGAGCCTCTGCTGTCTGGTTTCCGCCTGCTGTACGGGCACAACCTGTCATGCTGAAAATCATAGCGCCGCTGAGAATTGCGACAAGAATCTTCTTTTTCATACTTTTCCTCCTCTTAATAGAAATAGTCGAAAACAATTTGACACTTTAAATTGTCAAAGTGTTCTTTTATTATAATAGCGCAATCATTAAATTTGGTCAATAATTTAATGACTGCGCTATTTTTTTATTCAGCGTATCCGATATAGGGTTGTTTAAGTTCCTTAAGATTAGGGATCTGACCGGGTGCTACAGCACGGGTTTTAATCTCTGTAGAGTGCTCAAGTTTTCCTGCCCAGCGAAGTCTTGATCTGTTCTGTTCTTCCTCAGAGAAATTAACATCAAGTTCTCCGTCAGGTCCGATCTTAAATGTTCCTGCAATTCCGCATACAGGACATTCAATGGATTTTCTGTCAGGTGAAACCGTAAGCATGTTCATATGGCATACAGGGCAGATTCCCTGCTCATCTCCGCGCCACTTCATGCGTTTAACTTCATCACCTTCATCCTGTGCCTTGAGAGCCTCAACAATGTTTCTACCCATCTGTCTTGATCTCTCCATCTCAGGCTCATTACCAAGAACATGTTCGCATGCCATTGCACCGAAATATTCGTGAGCATCGATTACATCAATACCGCCTGACATAGTCATCTGATACATTGTGGGAAGAGTGAATGCAAGCCAGTTCTTTGTCATTGCACCGCCTACAGATATAAAAGCACCGACTCTCTTTTTAAAGCTTCTTACATCCGGAAGCTCGTCATCACTCTTACCTGCTGCCTTTCCTTCATCGTATGTAGCCTTACGGAAGGTTATATCATGTGAAGGACCGAGTCTGTCACATACCGTCTTAAATCTTCCGGTAGGTGAACACTCATAAGTAGGTGTTCCTATAATAACCGCATCGCTTTCCATAAGTGCTTCATCAAGAATATGGAAATCATCCTTAAGAGGGCATCCACCCTTTCCTCTGCCTGTTGTCATTCCTACAACACATGAAATGCATCCTGTGCAGGGTTTGATATCCATTTCATCAACTCTGAAAAACTTTACTTCCAGACCTTCTTTTTCACACTCCATGAGTGCTGTCTTTACCATAATATCTGTATTGCTAAGCTTTCTTCCAAATGAAAGCCCTAAAACTTTTTTTGCCATTTCTTCACCTTTAATTCTATTTATTTTGCGCCATCCCTTATAGCAATCATATACTTTTGTAGAAGGGAATAACTACTTGTTTCTTTTTTATTAATCTATAACCACTTCGCGTTCCTTTATTCCTTCGAGCGGAACCGGAATGTATGCCGTACGTGTTGCAACCGTAAGAGCTACCTTGTGCTGGCCCTTTGAGAGACCGCCGTCCTTAAGGACTCTGATATAAAGCGGATCTCCGTATTCCCACTTGTAGGTGGTAACAGTCTCTGCCTCCTTCATGGAAAACCAGTCATTTTGATCCACACTGATTCTGATATCCTCGTCAGAAGCTCTTTCTCCGTCAACATCCACATGAATATATTCTACCATGCTAAGAGGAATTCCTCTGTAGTATGTTATATTTGTTGTCATCTCATAACCGCTTACCTTTCCGTCTTCTGAAAAGTTTTTGCAGCTTCCTTCTATAAATACATTATTATCAAACATCGCTCTTCATCTCCTCATCTATATATATGCCCTATTATCCCTGAATCTCTTTAAGACATCCGCCGATATAATTCAGGAACATCTTAACCTGCTGTTTTTCCTGCATAGGCTGTCCTGCCAGTGTGAAGCGGTTTCCCTCATATTCACAGGCAACATATCCGTCGTAATCCTTTTCATGAAGATACTGAAGAAGTCCCTTGAAATCGATAGAAAACTCAGGTCCTTCCTGTGTCATCTCCCACATCTTGAAATGGAAGTGCTTGATGTAAGGAAGATATTCATCAAGAACCGAATAATCATAGTTTTCATATCCATCAAGAAGAGGTGCTGACATCTTGTCATGTTCACTCTTCATTGCTGCCTTAAAGCCTTCTGAGAATCCGTTGTTCTTTATAAGATCCTGATGAAGGTCTGTTCCGTTTTTGAAAAGCTCATCTATGTAATCGAATACGCTCTCGCTTGTTCCGATTGAACCTTCATAAGCTCTTACGACTCTTGGAAGTCTTCTGCAGAAAATACCTGTGTCAATTACAAGGCCAACATAGGGTGAATTTACCTTTTTCATTTCTTCGATAAATTCTCTTGTCTGAGGAATATCAAAAGCCATTCCTGCATGAACCTCAAGAGCAATTGTCACATCATACTGTTCGCAGTATGGAATAAGCGGTCTTATTACCCAGTAGGGAACCATTGATACAAGTCGTATAAGATGAATTCCAAGGCTGTTTGCCTGCTTAATTTCCTCTATAAGAAGATCAATACTTTCCTTTCTGGTAAGACTTCTGTTTTTATAAAGATTTGTATTAAGGAAAACATCCGCACAAACCGGTTTAAGATCATTTTTTGTAAGAAGACTCTTAAACTCAGATACTGTCTCATCAGATACGTGCGGCGCACCCTTAAGCATCTGATCAGGAAGTATCTCTATACCCTCTGCTCCGTTTTCTTTAACATAGGACATTATCTCTGAAAGATTCATCCTGTGGTTTAAGTATTCATCCTGTAAGCTGTAAAGGCTCACAGCCATTTTTATCTTAGACATTTTCAGCATCCTCCCATCCATCTGTAAACGCAAATTTCATCTTCGTATATTTCTCTAGTCGAAACAGCTGTATAACTTATGGTAATAATCTACTATTTTCAGCCGTGTGTTCACTTTTCCTATTTTCCTCATTTCTTGTCTTTTATTGCATATGGAATTTCTATCCGTTCACATGTGCAACCATGTGGCGGTCTTTGTTGCATGCATAGGAAATACAAAAACAGCTCTAAACGATTGCCAATGTGTTATAGTAGGCATAGCATTTTTTATCACCAAACAATGAAAAGGAAAACAGACATGAAATTATATATTCTCAGACACGGAACAACCAACTGGAATAATAAGCACCTTATACAGGGACAGACTGATATTCCCCTTGATGAATTTGGAAAGCTTATGGCTGCAGAAACAGGAAAAGGTTTAAAGGACAAGGGGATTACCTTTGACCTTGTATATTCGAGCCCGCTCATAAGGTCATATGAAACAGCACAGATAATCCTTTCGGAGCTTTGCTCAAAAACCAGCAGTACTGACATAATAAAGGATGACCGTCTGAAGGAATTACATTTTGGTTTCATGGATGGTGGTAAGGTTGAAGACATGCAGGCGGATGCTAATTCCCCTTTCAGATACTTTAAGTCGGCCCCTGATAAGTATGAAGAAGAAGTAAAGCTGTGGAGAAGCCAAAACCTCCTGGATAATGATCAGGCTTCCCGAGAGTCAGTTTCAACTGCCCTCAAAAACCCTGAACTTCTTAGTGAGCTATATAGCAGAGCGAAGGAATTTCTTGTTCAGGTTATTGAACCCTTTGCTGCAGGTTCAGGAGAAGCTTCCGGCAAAAGCATACTGATCAGTGTTCACGGGGCTCTCAGCAAGGCACTTCTTATGCATATTGCAGGCGAATCCGATCTTGCAAAATTCTGGGGAGAGGGACTTCTTCCCAATTGCGGAATTTCAGTTGTATCGCTAAAAATAGAAAACGGAAAAAGGGTTTATCACATAGATGATCCTGCTGCCATTTTTTATGACCAAAGCCTTCTGAACAAGGCTCCAAAGCTTCTTTGACGTTCCAACAAGCTAAGGCCCTGTAGTTTTTTAGCCTGCCTGATTATATAAAAAAAGAAGAAAGATTATAAACTAATCTGTCTCTTCCGATTGTAAAAAAACACTAATCATAACATATTATTATTATGCTATTGCACAATAGAAATATGACCTTTTGGGTAGTAAGATTTACTCAGAATAATAACTTTTTTATTTTTCAAGAAAAGGAAGAAAGTATTATGAAGAAGAAAATCATCTCACTCTCATTAGCAATAGCAGCAACATTAGTTATGACTGCATCATTTACCGCATTTGCTTCTGAAGATACAACAAAGGAAAAACAGAGCACAGAAACAGCAATAGCAAATGATGAACAGGTTTCAGAAAAAGAACAGGCAGAAATAGATCTGATTCTGAATGACGAAACAAAAACTCCCGAGGATAAAGCTCTTGAGCTCGCGCTAAGGCACGCTGAATACTCAAAAGAAGAAGCTGAGGAAGTCGTCATCGAAAAAGATGAAAAAGAAGAACAAATCATAAGCGTCTCGTTCTACGTAGGTGTAAGCAAATTCGATTATAAAATTGATATTACTACCGGCAAGATCATCGAGTATACAGTAGACGATTGATTCGCTGAAAATTTGATGTTTTTCTAAAAAAACAAGATAGAAATTACTAAGTTACAGCAAAATAATAAAAGCGGTCCTTTTCATAAAGTGTGATGATTGCACGCTTTATGTTACAGGATCGCTTTTTATATTATTTATATCCCATTCTGTTAAGAGCATATTCAGCCTGTTCATCCGTAAACCTGAGGACTTTGTTTACAAGCTGAGTCTTAAGTTCCTCTCTCGTATATCCATCATATATATCAAGATATAGCTGAGCTGCTTCCGCACATTCATGATTCCAGTCAACAAGATCATGAGCTTCAAGATACTCAATAGCAACCTGAGCTTCATCCTGATTGTATAACGGATCATAGGTTGCTGCCAGCTGACACATCAGCTGATACTTTGAATAAAAAGTAGTTCCAAGGAAAAACTGCGCATCCTCTATAGCCTGCTTCTCATTCTCGGTCAAAAGATCATCCGATACATAATGTGCTTCAGAGTCAAATTCAGGACCGATGTGTTCCACTTCTTCTCTTCCGTTATCTGCCTTTTTATCTTCTGTTGAAGATATGTCCTCTCTTTTATCATCAGGGCGCTCGTATGTTACGGCAATATCATTCGCATTCCGGACTTTTATGTTATGAATAAGTCTCATGGTGATAAATGCACCGGTTCCGATTATAAATGCTAACGCCACAAGAATAAACGTAAGCGCGCCTGAAGCAATATTCTTTGTTTCATTAGCTATATTCTTAGTTTCATTATTAGCATTGTTACTTCCCATTGCCGAAGCTTTTGTGATTACGTTACCGCAATATTCACATTTTACAGCCTGCTGATTTTCTTCTGCGTAGACATCTGCATTACATTTCGGACATTTCCCCAAATATACTTTTCCCATACATGACCCTCCATTTTCCGCCTGGCTAAGCCAATGGCTTTTTCCTTTATCCGGAACTCATTATAACATCAAAGCCTGAAAATGATATATCTAAATTATTAAGAGATAAAAGCCTGTATTATCGCAGATTTGGCAAAAATCATTCTCCTATAGTCTGATAAGTGCAGCTCTTATTTAGTACTATTATAGTTTTTCCAATTTTATCTTAAAGGCTATCTGCCTAGGAGTCTCCATATTATCAAACTGCACAAGATAACAGTTGTCCACGGCATCAACTTCAAGAATCGTACCTTCTCCCAGTATCGCATGCCTTACTTTTGTTCCGGGCTCAAGGAGATTTAATTTCTCTGCGCCTTTTAAGTGCCTCGAATCATTTTCTATATATTTTCTTACAGCACTCAGCATGGAATCATCCGGTTTCTCTGTAAACTCAAGTAGATCAGGGGCAATATCCAGAATAAATCTTGAGGGATATCTGGGAATGCCTTCAAAATTCATGCCACCGGCTTCTGTTATAAACAGCCTCTTTCTTGCTCTCGTCATGGCAACAAAGGCAAGTCTCCTCTCTTCCTCCATGCCTTCAAGAGTGTGTATCTTACGTGAAGGAAAAATACCCTCGTTCATTCCGCACAAAAATACGTATGGAAACTCCAGTCCTTTAGCTGCATGAACAGTCATAAGTCTTACCTTATCTTCGTTACCCGCATCTGAATCAGCATTTGTAAAAAGCGCAATATGCTTAAGATAATCCTCAAGTCCTACCTCTTCGCCGCAGGTAGTTTCATATTCGAAAACAGACTGCTTAAGCTCTGCAAGATTGTCCAGTCTCTCCTGGGCTCCTTCGGTCCTTAGCATCTCTTCGTATCCGCTCTCATTTAGTATTTTGGAAAGCACTTCCGAAACAGGAAGTCCCTCATAGTTATCGGAAAATCTGTCTATCAGATCTATGAATTTTCCTGCCTTTGTTCCTCTCATGATCTCATGGTCCAAATTCATTCGTAAAGCCTCATACAGGCTGCAATCATTTTCGACAGCATACTGTTCAAGAAAGCTCATACGTCTTTTTCCGAGATTTCTCTTTGGGACATTCGCTATCCTTCTAAAAGAAATATCATCACGATAGACAATCATTCGAAGATAGCACAGAGCATCCTTGATTTCCATCCTGCCAAAAAACTGCACTCCGGAATAAATAGTGTAGGGGATTTTCTCTTTTAAAAGTCCTTCTTCGATGGTGCGGGTCACATAATGAGCCCTGTAAAGAACAGTCATATCCCTATAGGGGATTCCGTTTCCTTTCATCGCAAGTATTTCACCTGTTATCCAGTCTGCTTCATCCGAAGTATTCGGCGCAAGGTGACATAATACACTTTCCCCGTCAGGCAGTGTAGGCGTCAGTTCCTTTTTGATTCTCTGCTTATTGGTATCAATAAGTGAATTTACGGCTTTTAGAATCTGAGGTGTCGAACGATAGTTGTCGTTCATCATTATGGTTTTCACACCAGGAAAATTCTTATCAAAGTCCAGGAGATACTTAACGTTTGCACCTCTCCAGGTATAGATGGTCTGGTCGGGATCTCCTACTATGAAGAGATTTTTATGAAAACCCGCAAGCACCTCCATGAGTTCGTACTGGAGACTGTCTATGTCCTGAAACTCATCGATCATTATGTATTCGAGGCGTTTTTGCCACTTTAGTCTGATATCCTCGTTCTGACTGAAAATATAAAGGGAAAATTTTATGAGGTCGTTGTAATCAAGTCCAAAGCACTTTTTTTCCTGATACAGATAACCATAAAAAAGAATATCCTGAACATCTGTCGCATTATCGTATTTTTTCTTCAGTGTCTCAAGCGACATCGTTATCATATCAAGGTAATATTCAGGTTCGGAAAAAATCTTCCTGACCTCGAACATATCTCTCGCCTTGCCAAAGGTCATATCCCGAAGTGAGAGTCCCCGCTCCTCGTATATGATTTTCAGCATGTCATCTATATCAGAATTATCAAGTACCAGAAAGCTCTTGGGGTAAGAAACCGCATGAGAATCCTCCTGCAGAACAGATACACAAAATCCGTGAAAGGTATTGATATATCCGGTATCATTGTCACCTGTAAGCCTGTGTATCCGCTGTCTCATCTCATTTGCGGATTTATTTGTAAACGTGACACATAGAATATGTCCGGGCATGATGCCAAGACCGTTTACAAGATAAGCGAAGCGGTGCGACAATGCTCTTGTCTTACCGCTTCCTGCTCCAGCTATAACACGCACGTATCCTTCGGTTGTTGTAACCGCTTCATTCTGTGCTTCATTTAATCCTTCAAGTATTTCCTGCATAAAACCTCATCCGACAGCTCTGCTGCCATAAGTTGCTGACATAATTTCTGTAAAACAATATTTGATGGGTTTTATTCTAGCAAACAAATGTTCAGCATGCAATAATATAGGATACCGAATTTCATCTGAAATACGATATCCTATAACTTTCTGTAATACTGTTTCTTCAGTTTTTGCTTTTACGAGGTAATTTTCTTCTCTTAAAACATACAGCAAACAAAATAGCAAGCAGCATGGCAGCTGCACTTATACCGGCATAAACATAATCCGTCGTGTTCACTGACGAATCATTCCCCGGTAAACCACCATCCCCGAAAGGATTATTATCCGGCGGTCCGCCTGCTCCGCCAAAGGGATTATCTCCTCCTTGAAAGTTCCCATTTCCTTCAAATGGGTTATCTCCTCCGGGAAAAGAATTGTCGCCTGCAGCTTTATCTGTAGCAGAATCATCTGCAGATGTACTAACTACAGAATCATTTTCTGTAGGAACATCACCTGAGGTTTCTCCATCTGAAAGTCCGGTGTCTGAGGTACCGCTGCCTGAAGATTCGTCATTTGATGGAACTGACGGTCCGCCGCCTGATGGACCACCGCCTGACGGTCCGCCACCTCCTCCCATGGAGCCCATATCGGTAAGTGTTAATGAGGAGGCATCTATGAGATTTGAAGAATCCTCTTTCTGCCCTGAATCCGTTGAGGGAATTGTTCCGTCAAGCTGTCCCTGTATGCTCTCACATCTAAGATTTACAAACTCGCTTATTGTCTGAACAGCTTTTTCAAATTCTTCTATTGTGCAGAACTTTGTCGGATCTTTATCCACGTAGTCATAGAGCATCTCATAGGTGTTATTTATAAGCTCTGAAAGATATCCGCTTGTATAGAACTTATCAATAAATTCCTTGAAATATTCATGATATTCCTCAGTATATTCTTCTGTTGATATGATCCAGTCAAACATTGGTCTGTCTGTATCATTCTCTGTGATTGACTGAGGTGTATCAATGGGATCGTTTATAATGCCTGTCGCATCCTGACCCTGGAAGGTTCCGAATGCAAGATTATAATCCCAGGGAATCATGGACATAAGTCCGTCTTCCTCATAAAGATAAAAGTTGTGGATCATGCTTCCTGTGTAGCTGTCTCCGTTTACCACAAAATTATGAACTACCATATAGCGCATGAGTTTTTCCACATCGACAGCGCTTTCTATTAGTTCCGAATCAGAATTTTCAATGCCCTCATTAAGTGCCTTTATTGAACTTATGAGACGCTTTTTATCTGATTTCTTGATCTTGGTTTTTGCACTGTCAAAAATTGCCGAGTAACTGTCTATATCATCATCAGTATATTTTAATTTTGCATCGTCACTTCCCATTCCAAATGGTGCCCCACCGGCGAATCCACCAGGCCCACCACTGGGAAATTCATTATTTCCATCAGAATTTCCACCGGGGAATGTACCCTGGAAATCCGGAGCTTCTCCTGAGAAACCCGGCATTTCCCCTGACGACTTCTCGTCTTCATTTTCCGCAGATTCTGATTTCGTCTGAGGAGTATTTGTTTCGGAATCAGTATCGTCTTTATTATTTATGGTATTATCATCTCCCCCTGTATCACCATCTTTTACACTGTCATCCGAATCATTTTTATCACTCTTTTTCTCAAAGGGATTGTCCATTCCCATTTTTTCAAAATCAACATTCTTCATGTCAAAATCGCCGCCGTTTCCTCGTCCGCCGCCCATTGACATTGTATCGGGTTTATACAGTTCTCCGTAGTTTGATCCGTAATTTCTTTCAAGGAATGAATCCTCTACTGCTTCTACCGCCAGGTATAATCCCCAGTCCTCGCCGTTTACCGTGATAAAGCAATAGCTTACGAGCGGTGAATCAACTCCGAATTCGTTCATAAGCTTGTAGGTAATATAATCCTTCATCATGGTGTAATCCTGGATGAGGTTGTTCAGGCAAAGCTTATCAAGCCCGTAATAGTTTCCCGATGACTCAAAGCAGTCAAACTCAATCTTAAAGCTGTAGCGGTCACTGTCCAGCTGTGAAACTGTGGTAAGTGAAGTATTTCCTTTACATCTGATCCCGACATTTTTAATCGTCTCACCATCTATAGTCACATTTGAAACGCTGTATTCCTCAGAGGTTGCAGTTTCTATAAAGCTGTCGAAATCATCTATTTCAATATCTATAGTATGAACATAACTGTCATCAAAGATCTTGTCCTCGTACCCCAGGGAAACCGAATCATCGGCAGCAATTCCAAGGGCTTTTCCGTTCATAAAAAGCGCAGTAACAAGAACGGCAATCACAGTTATGATAACGCATATTTTATTTATGTTTTTGTTACCAGACATTTATGCTCCTTTTCCTATAATAATCTTTGAAAAAGTTAACCCATGTATTCTCCGTTATAGCTTACAAGGACTGCACTGTTTACGCCTTCCATATCAGCAAGCTGATTTACAAAATCAGTATTGTCCTCTTTAAGTCTTACCTCTATGTTAAGCTCAAGATTTCCCTTTTGAGCGCTCTTACTCTTAACAACAAACCTTTCAACCTTGGATTTCACATACTCACTTACCCTGACCTCAGCCTCATGTCCTGTGCAGCTTACAACAACTATATAGGGCATAAGATAAGCTTTTTTATTTACAAAAATAAGAAGCATGACGCCGATAATAATACTGCCAAAAACTGCAAGAGGAATCATGCCCGCTGCAAGCACGATGCCGACAGCTATTGACCAGAACAGAAAAGCTATTTCAAGGGGCTCTTTGATCGCTGCTCTGAAACGAACGATTGAAAGGGCACCGACCATACCAAGTGAAAGAACAACGTTGCTGGTAACTGCAAGTATTACGAGGGTTGTGATCATGGACAGTGCTACAAGTGTTACACCAAAGCTTGATGAATACATGACGCCCTGGTAGGTCTTTTTATATACAAGAAAAATAAACATTCCTATTGCAAAAGCAAGTACCATGGCAAGAACCATATCTAAGATGCTTACGCTTGTTACGTTCTCTAAAAAACTGGATTTGAATATGTCATTAAAAGTCATTGTTTTTCTCCTTAAGATTTATTTATATCATTGGTTGTCTGCAGGCTTCGTATTTTGAAAACGAACCTGTTTTTGTTCCTTTAAGCTGGACGCAGTCACGGATTATGTCCGGTAAAAAATTGTCCCACTTTACTTCCATGATGCATATTCCAAAAGCTGCGGGGACCATTATGCACTCAGTGTCAAGAAAGTCGATGTTTTGCATCCCTGTGCGTATGTTGTAATCAAGTGTCACTCTCACATTACCCGGGGCATATATAAAAGGCTCTCGTGTATAATCGACGATTGTCTTTGGTTGCAATCTTTCTGAAATCATCCGCGAGTATAGCTCTCTTATGAGATCATTCTCAGAATCTCTCATCCAACTGATATCACCTCTTACAATGCTATCAGCCTGCTTTTCCGTCAAATTTGCGGAAATTTTGGTTCCAAGTCCTCCGACCTTACTCTTTTTTTCAAGATGTATAACGGATTTGTCCTTGTTATAGTACCTGATTCTAAACTTCTGCCTTCTGCTTACACCAGATTGTTTTTCCAGTAGTGCTTTGTTCTCAGGTGTATCAAAATACAGGCTTCGTATCAGATATTTACCGTCCACCGCATGTGGGTCACAGGTTGCAACCGCTCGCAATCTCTGTCTTATCGTAATCATATCCTGAGTTGTGATCTCATGCTTCAATTCATGTCTAAATTGCACGGCTTGCTCCTTTCGTATTTTTTTGTAAACAGACGTTTTTATGGCCTGTCGTATCAGCTTTTGCAATTATATTCTCCAAACCTAAAACAAACCTAAAAGAAACTAAAAAGCATAATCCGTAACAAAAAAACACACTCTGCGATTATCTTTTGAATAATCACAAAGTGTGTTTAAAGTTTTCTCTGTTTTATTTTTCAGGTAATGTTCTTACTTTTCTTCCGTATACTCTGTTAAAGAAGAATACCGAGATTATAAGGGATGCGATTTCTGCAATGGGGAATGCCCACCAGACCATGTTTACGTTACCTGTCTGTGCCAGTAGCCATGCTGCAGGGATGAGCACGACAAGCTGTCTTCCGACTGATACGACAAGTGAAAAAATGCTTTCTGAAAATGCCTGGAACACAGAGCCAAGCGCAATACATACGCCTGCAATGGGGAAGCTCAGGCTTATTACTCTAAGCGCAGGTTTTCCGATCTCTATCATATCGAGTGATGCATTGAAAAGCCCAAGAAGCCTTTCGGGAATAATCTGGAAGGCTATTGTTCCGATGATCATAATGGTTGCTGCAAGCGCAATTGAAAATTTGAGTGCTTCTCTGATCCTCTTTTTATTTTTTGCCCCAAAGTTATATGCCAGCACCGGAATAAGTCCGTTGTTAAGACCAAATACAGGCAGGAAGAAAAAGCTCTGTAATTTGAAATATACACCAAAGACTGCGGTAGCAGTGCTGGAAAATGTTGTCAGTATAAGGTTCATGGCATATGTCATAAGTGAACCTATGGACATCATAAGTATGGAAGGAACACCTACAAAATATATTTCCTTTACAACATCTGCCTTAGGATGCAGGATCATGGACATTTTAAGCCTTACATCAGGGTTAAGGCTTATGTTGCAGTAAAGTCCTATAAATGCTGCCACGACCTGTCCGATAACGGTTGCAAGCGCTGCACCTGCTACTCCCATTTTCGGTGCGCCAAACAATCCGAAAATAAGAATGGGATCCATAATAATATTGATGATCGCACCTGCCATCTGCGAGTACATACTGTAAAGTGTTCTTCCTGTTGACTGAAGCATTCTCTCAAAAGTCATCTGGCAGAACAGTCCGATTGAACAGCAGCTGACAATCCTCAGATAAGAAATACCATATCCTATTATCTTTGTATCCGTGGTCTGTGACATTATGAAGGGCTTTGCCACAAACATTCCTATAAGGAAGAATACAATATAGTTAAAAAGTGTAAGTAGCAATGTTGTATTGGCAGCCTGATCTGATCTCTTAAAATTCTTCTCACCAAGAGATCTGGAAAGAAGCGCATTCATACCTACTCCGGTACCTGAGCCCAAAGCAATCATCAGGTTCTGCATCGGAAAAGCAAGTGTAACCGCTGTAAGCGCACCCTCATCAATCTGTGCGACAAAGATACTGTCTACAACGTTGTACAAAGCCTGAACAAGCATTGAAGCCATCATAGGCAGTGACATGGAAATAATCAGTTTCTTAATGGGAAGGACTCCCATCTTGTTTTCACCGTGATTTGACATTAAAATCCTCTTTCAATCCTTTAATTATAAGTAATTACCCAAAAAAAGAATGTCCAAGGACATTCTTTTTTGCGTTTAATACTATACTATAACCCTCTCAATACTTCAACATTTTTTAATTTTTCTTGGTATTGTCTTTATCTTCCGTCTGAAGGTTGTTCGGATCATAGGTACTCTTAATTCCTGCGGCTTTATTGAAAATTGTCGCCAAAGCTCTTCCATCATTTACGTGAAGTTCATGTCTGTACCAGCCTCCCGCAACCTTAACAAACAGAAAACCATCGCACCTTACGCTTGTCCGTCTGGTGCGTCTGACCGCCTTATCAAGGAAGTTTGCAAGGTCACTTCCGTTATAGATATATGTTGCAGGGATGTACCAGCCGTTGTATTTTCTGATGAAAGTATATTTACCGTAGGTTACGGTTGTGTTTCCGTCTTTATCCTGCCCCACAGTAATATTCATCTGGTTTTCTTTTATCGCTGTATTGCTTTGCTTTGTAGTCGTGATTGCAGCCTTAGCAGGCACTGTCATGAGTGCGATCACCAATGAAAATGCCATCAGCGTTGTACATAAAATTCTTACCACTCTCTTCATAATCTTACCCCATATAATGTGACAATAAACTTACCCTCGTATTATTACCCCGTCCGATTTTTCTCCTATCAGTTTTTTTAATATCTCCCGAGCTTCATCTCTGCTTTCTGCCTCAATCTCAACTCCAAAGGCAAACCTCTTTCTATTATTAAGCTCTGCATCATGCTGCGCAAATTTTTCCTGCATGGCAGCCAGGGAATGATGTTGTCTCAGTTCAACAATATCTTTAGCAGCGAAATCCGTCAGTTCTTTCTTTTCCTCATCCGATTGAGCATATTTCCCGATAATGCTGATCGTGGACGCGAGGATAAGATAGTCGCTGGCGATGTACTCTTCTAAACTTTTCCAATGAATTCCTTCGTCGTTTGGAAGTGATGCCATTCTGCTGTCTATATAATCATCAAAGCTTATTCCCTGATTTTCAAGCCAGTCCATAGCGTACATTTTCCAGACACGCTCACGCTTATCAAAAACTTCCTGGTCATATATCGCCTGCATTTTCCTGAAGAGTTCTTCCACTATGGGAATGATGTCCTCTTCCTTTGATCTCATTATGTTAAATGCCCGGCCTGAAAACTGAGTTCCATCATTTACATCCTCAAGTGATAACGCAAACGCATTGTCATCAATGCGTGTCATTGAAACCGCCAGATTTCCCAAGCGGGCAACACAAATACTGCGGTCTTTAAGTATCACATCCCGCTGCTTGCAAAATGCATTTATCAAGAACTCAGGCTTTATGTAAGTAAACATGATCTACATTTGTTTCCACCTTTCAAATCCACCTACTCAAGCTAATTATATCTTTTTTAAGCATGATGAAACCATATTTTATAAAATGTTTATTATAAAATAAGAACTTTTTAATATCATCTATCTGCTCTTATAAAGAGACAGTCTCCTGAATTCAGCAAGTCCAACCGGCCTGGAATAGTAGTATCCCTGATAATAATCCACAGGATATTTAAAAAGTCTGTGCTCCGTATCCGCATTTCCTACCCCGGTTGCGCAGACACTCATATTCATGTTTGCTGCAAATCCCGTTATAGCCTCGGTCATATATCTGCTAAGAGGATTCTTTCCGATATTTTCGGTAATCTCGGGCGCAAGCTTTATCGTGTTTATAGGCAGCCTTGTCGCCAGATCAAGCGTTGTAAAATCAGTGACATCCAAAGCAATTCTGATTCCGCAGGATTTAAGGAAAATTACCTGGCTCTTTAAATAATCAAAATTTATTTCTCTGGAAATATTGGATAATTCTATACACAATGCCGTTCCCGGATACCTGTTTCTCCTTAATAGCTGCAGAATCGTGGTTCTGAATTCACTTCTCTCCAGCTGAACATAAGCAAGATTGATACTAAGGTAAAATCCCGGGTGATCCCTTAATATTTCCAGTCCGTCCTTCATGGCTTTATCAAGTATCCAGTTTCCCAGTACATAAAACGAGCTGTCCTGTTCAAGCCAGGGAATGAATTCGCTGGGAGATACATCACCGTAAGGATCTCTTTTCCATCTAAGGAGCACCTCTGCTCCCGACAGTTTCCCATCATTTTTGGATATTATCGGCTGGTAGTTGAGATAAAAACCTCTGCAATGATCCAGCACGCTCTCTCGTACAAGTCCGACAAGCTCTATAGTGCTCTTGTTGTATTCAAGCTCATTATTATGGAAAATAATAAGATTACCGTGTTTCTCTGACTTGGAATGTGCAAGAGCATATTTGGCGCTTGTATAAACAGCATGCACATCTGTCCCGGATTCGTCCACCACAATAACTCCTCCGCCAAGCTCTGCGGACACTCTGTTTTGTCCTATCTGTATATTCTGACGGACAAACATTCTCATACGGGAATAGAGTTTTTTCACATCTTCCAAATCCATCCCTACAGTGCAAAGTCCGAGGATAGTACCTTCTCCTCTATATACATGCCCTTTTTCACCGGCTTCATTCTGAAGCCATTCAGCCATTTGCTTTAGCATCCTGTTTCCGAACATGTAACCGTATAATCTGTTTATATCACCGAAATCAATAACATTTACCAGAAGAAGAATATAGGTTTCGTTGGTGTTCTCCAATCGGTGCATATAATTAAACATCTCGTAGTGATTTGAAAGTCCGGTAATAGGATCCGTATTGTCTACAATACCCTTATTTATAAGGGAACATGCGTAAAAAGCAGCTTTCCCGGAATAATCCTTGATCACCACTCCTCTACATGAACATGCAACATATTCACCACTCTTATTTCTGGCGCGATATTCAAAGCTTGGACTAACACGATTGCCCTCAAAGGCAGTAAGAAGATGTTCTCTATAGGATGCTCTGTCCTCGGGATGAACATGCGTCTCCCATACCTGATCTGCTTTATAGACAAACTCACCCGGCAGCCCAAAGTAATTTACCGCATTCTTGGACCACCTGGCCATATTGTTTTCAATATCATATACATAAACATATCGGCTCTTCGATGTTACAGCGAACGTATCATATATTTTGCTGATAGTATCATAAGCCCCCCGATGTTCTATCATTAAAAATCCTCCAACAAAACTTCCCCAAACCACACAAATATTCAGTAATATGATAAAATATTAGTGTTATATTAATCATATAAATGATGAAAGAGTCAAACGATAAATTTTGCCTCTGTCATCATATAGATTATAAGTTTTGCTCACATGTTATGTCCAGTACATCATTATTATCAATAAAGAAAAGGGGTAACAAATAAATGGCAAAGATTTCAAATCCTGCACAAAATGAAGCATCTGCTATTGCAAAGGGAACTCTTCAGTATAAGGAATACGGAAGACTCATTCTTTTTGGTATTCCATGGCCCTTTAAGCATTATGAAGTGTATGATAATGAGTTGACGATTACTTCCGGTTTTCTCAGCATTAAGGAAGATGACTGCTTTATGTACAAAATAACTGATGTTGAGCTTTCAAGAAGCTTTTTCCAGAGACTTGCAGGTCTCTCAACCATCACACTTTTTACTTCAGATGTCACAGATAAAACTATCATCATGAAAAATATCAAGCACGGAAAAGAAATAAAAGATTTCATCAATCAGGAATCCGAGCGTGCCCGTCTGCGTCGCCGTACAGTTAATATGCAAAATATCGGCTTTAACGATGATGTGGACTCTAATCTCGATGACCTGAACTGAGGATTATGAAAACACCTCACTATGTGAACCTTCTCTATGCTCGTAATATCCAGACTAAATGCAAATCACCTTCTACAGATCATTATATGTAGAAGGTGATTTTTTATTTTAATTTTTTTATTATTGTAAATATGTTTCGTAGATTGCAACCTGGTCATAAATACAACGCCAGGAGCTCCACGCATTGGCTGAAACACATATGTAGTGTCCGCCGCTATTGGAAACCGAATAGCTTGCTGCACAGCATCCGGACTGATTTACAAATCCGGTCTTTGCACATACTACAGTGCCATTTGTTTCCTTATCCTCAATTCGTCTGAGAAACCAGTTTGAAATGATCATCCCTTCAGGATGCTGCTCTGTCGGGCTTGTTGTATAAGTATGAGCTGAGAGAACTTCTCTTGCCAGGTCATTTTCAACGGCTGCCTTTAAGATCATAGCCATATCTGTAAGTGTACAGTAATGGTTCTCATCATATATACCCACACAGTTTGTAAAGTGAGCTGTCTCAGACAGTCCAAGTTCATCAAGCTTTTGGTTCATCATTTCCACAAATCCATCATGAGAACCGCCGACATACGTTGCAAGAGCCAGAGCTGCATCTGCTCCTGAAGGAAGAATAGTTCCGTACATCAAATCTCTTACTGTTACTACTTCGCCGACCTCAAATCCGACAATACTGCATTCGTTTGAAAATGAATAATCTGTAATTTCTCTTGTAATAGTAAATGTATCATCAAGATTTGTGACATGCTCTGCAGCAACCAGTACAGTCAGAATTTTGGTCATTGATGCTGGAGAAATTCTTACATCTGCTGCTTTTTTTGCAACGATTTCCGCCTTGTCAACATCTATAAGGACCGCATTCTCACTAATGACATCCTCACTCACTATATCTGCAGTTGAACCTGTAGCCTGTACTGTATAACCGGTTGCAAAGCTGGCAACCTCAGGCGATAATTGTCTGACCTCAACTTCAGGCTCCGGTTCAGGCTCCGGCTCCGGCTCCGGTTCCTTGACCTGAGTCTCTTCCACAGGAATTGACTCCTGAATCGTGGACAGATCAGCCGCATTATCATCCTTCTTATTCTTGTTTAATATAAAAAGAATAACTGCTATAACAGCTACAATTAACAGTACTGCAGCCACACTTAGCACAATGATTCCCTTTATATTCTTTCTCTTTGGCTTTCGCCCGATATAATAACTATTATCTAAATTTCTGTAACGATTTTTACCCAATATGATTACCTTGTAGAAAGGAATATCTCCTCTCTCTCCGCATCCAAATCGTTTGGATACGCCTTCCTGTATTTTTCCATTAAAGTCTTTGCCTGTGCAAAATTGCCGGCATATTCGTATGCCGTAATTTCATTCATCATAAGTGCTCTGTCATATTCACTGCTTCCAAGAGCAAGCCCTGCTTCGAATGAATTAACTGCCCCTTCATAATCACCGGTGCTTACCTGGCATAATCCAAGCTGGTTATAAATATCCGGATGATTGGGGTCTTCTGCCAAAAATGTTTTATATACACTTACTGCGTAATTATAATCACCCTGCTTTTCACCTGTCTGACCAAGAAGAAGCACTACAGGAGCCTTTTCAGTATCTCTCTCGTTTCTGGCAAGTTCCAGATAACTCTGTGCATCAGCGTTATTTCCTAAATAATAGGATATCTGTCCCTTCTCGTAATTTGTCATATTAGGATCTGTATTATTAAGGCAGGCTTCCAGTATTCCCTTACCTTCCTCCTCAAATCCATTTGCAGATAATGCTTTGTAAATCATTATTCTAAGATCATAGTTTCTGGGAGAAAGAGACATCGCCTTATTAAAATCATTGATTGCGCCATCATGATCTTCACTGTTAAGTCTGGCCATACCACGCATATAGTATGCTTCCTTATCTCTTTTTCTCAAATCAAGAATGGCATCATAGACTTTAGTAGCCTCATCATATTTTCCCAGATGAATATATGCATCAGCCAGATAGTAATTGGTGTCAAAATCCATATCTCCGGGGATTCCGCTCGTAGCTGACAGAGACTTAAGAAAGTCCTCTACCGCAAGATCATACTGTCCAAGGTTCTGATCAAGAATTCCCCTTGCTCTGTAAAGTAATCTGGCATTCTCCCCTGCTGCCTCCGCTGCATCAAAGCTGGCGGCAGCCTCCTCATATTCATAACTTTGAATATGCGCAAGTCCCAGATCTGTATTTTTATGACCTGCAAAACTTCCGCAACCGCTGCCAAGCAGCATTGTTCCCAACATTACCATCAAAGTGGCCGATTTTCTACGCATTACAGCCATTTTGTTTCATACCTCCTCTATAAACACATATTTATAACCAACTAATTTTTATCGGATATCCGTTTTTAAATATATGTTTTTTGATTCAGCCCTTTCTGTTTCAGATTATTTCAGATATGCTGTGATTTCTACTTCGCAGAGAACATCCTTGGGAAGCTTTTTAACTGCGACACAGCTTCTTGCGGGCTTACTTGTAAAGTACTTTTCATATACTGCGTTGAATGCTGCAAAATCTGACATCTCGGCAAGGAAACATGTCGTCTTAACAACATGGTCGAAATCAGTCTCTGCTGCCTTTAATATTTCTCCGATGTTGCGACAAACAAGATCTGCCTGTTCTGAAATATCTGTTCCCTCAATATTACCTGTTGAAGGGTTTATCGGAATCTGTCCTGAAGCAAAAAGAAAATCCCCTGCCTTTATAGCCTGTGAGTATGGTCCTATTGCTGCCGGTGCCTTGTCTGTTGATACATACTGCATTTTTTTGTCCTCCTTTAATGCTCTCAAAATATTTTATTGTTTCTCAGAATCAAACTCAGCTGTCACATAGAAGCCTCTGTCGTTCTCTTCAACCTTTAAAACCGTGCCCTTACGTTCACTCATCCTTTCCCTGAAAGGAAAGTTTGCAGACATCGCAAGTGATGGATCAATCGTATAATACACGTTACTGGGAAGTTCACCCTCGGTGACCGTTATTTCATCACCTTCTTTTAATAATCCCGGGCGTTCCATTTTAAAAACCATCTGTCTTACCATTTGCAGACTCCTCATCTATAAACGCATGTTTTATCTGACTCATACCGTTTTGCACATATGCCTTATAACAGTACTTAGTCCTTATTCAGCAGGTACTTCCGCTTCTTCAGCAGTCTGGGTATATCTTGAAAGTTCGCTTTCTTTTACATAGGCATGGTTTTTCAAATAATCATACCATAATGCGTAAGATTTTGCTTTCAAATGTACATTATCAAATGACAAATCCTGTCCGAGTCCACCATTTTCATCATCGGTAGCTTCATTCATGTCCAGATAAAATACATGCTCTCCGTCAGCAAGTGTACTTAGCATTGCATTTCTTTCATTTATGGTTGAATTCCTGAACACTCTGTCGCTGTTACTCTTTGAATTAGTAACATGCATGATTCCCTGGATAATTATAATCGCATCAGGCTGAAGCGCACGTATCTGATTTACAACACCCGCATAAGCCTGTGTAAAGGTCTCTTTTGTTCCGCTTCCAAGCTCATTCAAACCAAGCATAATATAAATCTTGGAAAATTGTTTCCTTGAAAGAGCATCTAAAACGGTTGTCTTTTCCTTAGGCAACTGATCCTCCGGTATTGTGGTAGCTGCTTCGCCCTCTCCCGGTGCCCCTGCGTTTTCATCACCTGCTTCCGTAAGAAGATAATCGCTTTCTACAGGAAGTACCGGCACAGATACAAATGCTTTATCATCAAGTCCGTATATTGTCAGTGATACCTTCGCATAAAAAGTTGCATGCGCATTAAGTTCAGGACAATACTCAGATAGCCCTACCGTTCTCGAATCGCCTATAAAAAGTGCATCATCAAAATAATCATCAGTTACACTTGTAAGAACATAACTGTCGTTAACAGGTTCTTCAACAATTTCAGCTGTTGTATCGTCAAAGGATGCATTATCTGTATCAGCTAAAGGCTCATTCCCTGCATTTCCTGATGTTACTACGAGTGCGTCTCCGTCCGATACTGCTACTGCATCTCCTGATGTCACTTCACCCGCATTTCCGGAAGATACGTCCTGTACTGCATTTCCATCAGAAACACCTGTATCCTCCAATGCGTTTCCCGAAGAAATCTCTACGTTTGAAGGAATTAGTACCTCCTCAGATTCCTCTAAAATCTCCGGACCTTCCATTTTTATTCCGAAAAGCTTCTCTCCTGCAAGCGCAATAAGATAAGGCGTCTTCCCCTCCATTATGCGGTTCAATGGCTGAGTCAGCAAAGGCTCATCAGCAAAACTATATTCAGTTTTTTCATACATATACCCCTGTCCAAGAGCTGAATCGGCAGTAAAAAAGAGTGCCACCACCACAATTCCCATGGTCAGAATATGCTGAAAAAATGTTTTCATATTCTTCCTGCTATAACTATCAAATTTATTTAAAAGTTAAAATACATAAACGGATTACCCGCTTTGGTAGATACTATCGCTGCGCACACCCAGAACAGTACCAGCATTACCACTCTGACGGGCCAGTCTCTTCTGTGCCTTGCAAAAAAGCTGTAAACTCCCGGAAGTAAAAGAGCAAGTCCCGCAAACAGGAATGGGTAATACATTGACAATAGCTTTGCAAAGTCGCCCGGGTTTATCGCTACACCAATTCCCGTAAAAGGGAACATTCTGCCAAGATAATTGAATAAGTCCTCTTTGTTTGGCAACGCAAAAATAACCCAGGTTATCGGAATCATTAAAAGTACATTTACTCTACCTATAATCTTTAAGAGTTTTTCATTACGTGACCATACAAACTTTTCAAAAACGATCATGCAAAATAGCATACCTGCCCAGATCATAAAATTGACAGTGACACCATGCCACAATCCGGTAAGAAGCCATACAATTGCAAGATTTTTTATTGTATTGATCTTACCTGCCCGGCTTCCTCCCATAGGGAAATATACATAATCTCTAAACCACGCTCCCAAGGTCATATGCCATCTGCGGTAAAACTCACCCACACTTTTTGAAGAATATGGATGATCGAAGTTTCTCACATAAGGGAATCCCAGCATAACTCCGATTCCCGCAGCCATAAGCGAATATCCCCAAAAGTCAAAATATAGATTAAGTGAGTAACAAACCACTCCTGCCCAAGCCAGGGGCGTAGAAATACTTTCATATCCTATGGTTCCCATATCGTTCCACATCATGGCAAGATAATCAGCTATAATTGCCTTCATAGCAAAGCCAAGAGTAAAATAGACAAAGCCTTCTTCAATCTTATCCAGATACACAGGTATTCTATCCTTTAATGCCTTTGATCTGTCTTCCTTTGCAGAAATAAGCTTATTCTTTTCAAAATCGGAATATCTCATAATAGGTCCTGATATAACCTGCGGAAACATTACGAAATAAGCGGCCACTTCAAAAATACCGGGACGCTTGCCTATTTTTCCCATGTAAAGATCAGCCTGGTAGCTCACCATTTTAAATGTGAAAAAGCTGATACCGAGCGGAAGCCCAAACTCACTTCCGTAACCGGCAAGAAACTTGAATGAAAGAAGAAGCAAAACATCCAATGAAACAATCAGAAACAGACTGATCTTACTATGTTCCTGACAGCCGTAAGATAGCAGGATATTAGCCACTACCGCAGCCAGTAAGATAACCAGACTTCTGGAATCCCCAATAGCATAAAAAGCAAGGCTGCCCACAAGAAGAATCAGTGGGCGCAGCCTTGATGGTAATAAATAATATGCACAAAGAAATATCGGAAGAAATCTGAATATAAAAGATAAATCCGAAAAATTAATCATATTAGGGTTAATTTGAAGCATTATTAATCTCTGCTAACTTTGTCTCGGCTGAGCTTGCACTGCTTGTGTCCGAGAAATCGTTTACAACCTGGTCATAAATGACCTTCGCATTATCAGTGTCACCACTTTCATAGTATGCATTTCCCAAGTTATAAAGAGCATCAACATTGGTATTATCATACTGGAAAGCTTTGGAAAAGGATGCAATAGCTGTCTCAAAATCCTGGTTTCTGTACGCATCAGAGCCTGTCTGATAGCTTCTCTTGGAAAGATCGCTTCCGACCAATGTCATAAATGAATTATATAGTTCAGTAAACTGTCTTGTCGCAGGTCCTTCCAAATTATTAAGATCTACGCCCTTCATCTGTTCTTCAATACTGTCAAGGTCGCTTGGTGTAGCCAGATAAGTTGCAACAGCTGCCATAAGATCATTTGCCGCAGAACCTGAACTGTCCGTCTCCTCATATGAACTTACTTCATTTTTAAGGGATTCAAGCTCAGTATTAAGCGAAGCTATCTGTTGCTCATATTCACCAAGTTTTGCCGACTTAGAATCAGATTCCTCACTTATCGCAGAAATCTGTTCTCTGAAGCTTGCGTTCATAGACTGTATTCTCGCAGGTAAAATAAGGTAATATGCTGCTGCGATTCCAAGTACAACTCCGAGAACAATTCCCCAAATTGAGCCGCTTCTTGTCAAAACATTTGAACGCACAGGCTGAATTATAGTTTCATTACCACTCTGGTAACGTACAACATCCGCCTTTGCATTTACTTTTTCTTCACTCGCCTTACTATCCTGTGGAAGCATCATTGATTCGGCTTCCTTAAGATATCTGGCAGCCATAACATTGCCGGTATCAAGTTTTAAGCTCTTTTGTGCTTCGGTTTTAGCCTTCGCATAATTGCCGTTGTTCAGATATAAAAGCGCAAGAAGCAGATGAGCCCTTATAAAGCCGGGGTTCATCGATAATACTTTCTTAAGCTGTATAACGGCCATGTCAAGCCTATCCTGATGACAATGATTTAGCGCTATATTGAATTTCTTTATTGTCTGATTAAAGGCCTCTAAGCGGGAAGGATCATTACGAACCAGATCCATGTAGTCATCAGCTGCGTTATCTTCAGGTTTAAGGTTCTTACTAATAACCCATTCACTCAAAGCAGCAACTACTTCACCGCATTCATAATAAACCAATCCTAAAAGGTTTCTGGCCTGAATATTACTCTTATTAAGTTTAAGACTCTGATGCAGTGATTCTACGGCTCCTGAAAGATCTCGGATCTCAGCACGTTCAAGCCCTTCATTATAGTAACGGTTTGACAAAGATATAATTCGTTTGTAAACCTTTACTCCCGCACCACAATTCGGACAGTAATCACGTTCAGTAAGTTCTGCCCCACATTGATAACATTTCATAATTAGAAGTACGTCCCCTCTCGTCTATAAACGCCTGTCAGTGGATGCGTGTCTGTCTAGCGGCTTCCTCAGCCTTAGCATCCTTCAGCAGACTCACAAGTACATCTGCCATATCGTCAAGATCCTGATTATAGATTATTTCCTCAGCATCCTCAATTTCGAGGCTTGGACGAAACTTCTTAAGTTCATTTTCAAAATTGATCATTATAATGCTCCCAAAAACTGACTCATAAGAAAAGCAAAATTTAGTTACCTGGCATTATACCAAGTGATTCCCTCACCTGTCCTACCAGGTATAATGAGCCTGCCGCAAATACGACATCCCCTGCCCCGCGATCGGTAATTATATCCATAAGCGCATCTCGCACACTGGTATAATACGAAAACCTGATTTCAGGTCTGTCTTTAAAATGACGAAGCTCCGACTCAAAAGCCGCTCTTAACTGTGATTCGGACACAGATCTTCCTGTTTCCAAAACAGAAACACAAATACGATCAAACAGTCCGCTTTCCAGAATCAGCTTTATCATCAGATGATATTGTTTATCTGCAACAGCTCCAAATAAAAGTGTTCTTTTTTTGTCACACGGAATCTTTTTTGCACATTCAAGAAAAGCTTCCATGCCATCAACATTATGCGCACCATCAACATACATACCGGGAAGAATAAGTTCCATTCTTCCGCCCCACTTGGCCTTTCTGAGGCCATAGCTTATATCATCATCCGTTATATTGACGCCCATATCTCTAAGAGCTCTGGTACACATTATCGCAATTGCGGCATTCTCTGTTTGAAAATCCGCAACAGTTTGCAAACGCAAATCGCAATATTTATCATACTGAGATTCATATGAAAAATCAATGCAAATATTCCCTGCATCATCCGGAGCATTGTTTATCTCAGTAACATAACCGGGTTCAACTCTATAAACCTTTGCAGAAAGTTCAGCAGCTCTCTTTTCAATAACTTCTGTACTGACATCTCTCTTATTATATACAACTACAGGAGTATTCTCCTTTATTATTCCTGCTTTTTCTCCGGCAATCTCGGAAATTGTATTGCCAAGATACTGCATATGATCCATTCCTATCTCGGTTATTACATCCAAAACAGGCTCATGGACACTGTTAGTGGCATCCAGTCTTCCGCCAAGTCCGGTTTCAAGGACCAGGTAGTCCACAGGGTACTTTGAGTACAAAATCATTGCCATAAAAAACAGGAATTCAAAATACGTAGGGAAATAGCCATCAACAGAATAATCCTCTATTTTCCTGATGAGATCACCGAATATCTCACAGAAGATAGCATCTTCTATCGGTTTTCCGTTCACGCAAAATCTTTCAGTCGTTTTCACAAGATGCGGTGATGTGAACATTCCGACTGTAAAGCCGGCCTGTCTCAATATCTCTGAAAGATAATTACAAACTGACCCCTTACCGTTTGTACCTGCGACATGAATTATCTTCATTCCAATATCGGGGTTGCCAAGATACTCAAGGAACTTCTTTGTTTCCTCCACTGAGTGTTTCTCGGTAAATGCAGGTATCTGGTCTACGAATCTGTCACATTCGTAGAACCCCAGTCTCTCACCTGCATCAAGGCGACCGATCATATCGCCAATACTTTTAGTCATATCTTCATTCATAACCCATTTATCACTTTTTCAGCTGCGCAAGTCTTTCCTCAACCTGTGCAAATGTCTGCTCATATTTCTTCTGCTTTTCTTTTTCTTCCTCAATCTTTTCAGCCGGAGCCTTTGAAAGGAATTTCTCGTTAGTGAGCATGTTCTTTGATCTCTTAAGCTCGCCTTCAAGACGCTTCTTTTCCTTTTCAAGGCGCTCTATCTCAGCCGCAATATCAACAAGATCTGAGAAAGGCATGTAAATTGTTGCCTCAGCAAGCACTACTGATACTGCATCCTCCGGGATACCTGCCTTGTCATTCTGACATACAGATTCGGAAGCTCCGCCAAGTGTCTCAAAGAAAAGCTTACCGGTACGGAAAATATCAAGTACCTCTTCCTTCTCTGAAACAACATAAACCAATGCTTTGCGGGAAGGTGCAACATTCATCTGTGTTCTGATATTACGGATGCCTCTTACAGCTTCCTTTATTGTCTCAATTGCTTTCTCATCTGCGGCATAGTTCCATTCAGCCTTATATTCAGGCCATGATGAGATCATTATAGACTCCTCTTCATCCTGAATTGTGCAGAAGATTTCCTCAGTGATGTAAGGCATATAAGGATGAAGAAGTTTTAATCCATTAATAAGTACTGTCTGGAGTGTCCAGATTGCTGCTTCATGGGATTTCTTATCATCTGAATTGTACAGACGAGGCTTAACCATCTCAATGTACCAGTCACAGAATTCTTCCCAAATAAAGTCATAAACCTTCTGAACCGCAATACCAAGCTCAAACTTATCCATGTTCTCAGTGACTTCACGGATTGTATTGTTGAGTTTTGAAAGGATCCAGTGATCAACAGGTTCAAGCCCTTCAGGTGCAGGCTGATGGATTGCACTCTTTTCATCCTCACCCATATTCATCATGATGAAACGTGAAGCGTTCCATACCTTATTTGCAAAGTTGCGGCTGTTCTCAACACGCTCATAGTAAAATCTCATATCATTTCCGGGTGCATTACCTGTAACGATAGTGAGACGAAGAGCGTCAGCACCGTACTTATCGATAACTTCGAGCGGGTCAATACCGTTACCCAATGACTTACTCATCTTACGCCCCTGGGAATCCCTGATAAGTCCGTGGAAAAGCACGGTCTTGAAAGGATATGTACCCATCTGCTCATAGCTGGAGAATATCATTCTGATAACCCAGAAGAAAATGATATCATAGCCGGTTACAAGCACATCTGTAGGGAAGAAATACTTAAGCTCAGGTGTCTGCTCCGGCCATCCAAGTGTCTCGAAAGGCCATAAAGCAGATGAAAACCATGTATCAAGAGTATCTGTTTCCTGCTTAAAGTGTGTGCATCCGCACTTAGGACATACTGAAGGTTCTTCCTTGGCAACAACTGTCTCTCCGCATTCCTCACAGTAATAAGCGGGGATTCTGTGCCCCCACCACAGCTGTCTGGAAATACACCAGTCTCTGATGTTATCTGTCCAGTTAAAGTAAGTCTTCTCCATACGCTGGGGAATAAGTTTGATCTCACCCTCTTTGACAGCTTTAACAGCAGGCTTTATAAGATCATCCATCTTAACAAACCACTGCTTTTTGATCATAGGCTCAACTGTTGTACCGCATCTGTCATGTGTGCCAACGTTATGTGTATAGTCTTCAATCTTAACAAGAAGTCCACGCTCTTCCAGTTCCTTAACTATGGCGTCACGGCACTCATAACGATCCATACCCTCAAACTTGCCACCGTTTTTATTTATGGTCGCATCGTCGTTGAGAATATTGATTTCTTCAAGATTATGGCGCTTACCAACCTCAAAATCGTTAGGGTCATGCGCAGGTGTAATCTTAACCACACCTGTACCGAATTCCATATCTACATAGCTATCCTCTACTATAGGAAGCTCTCTGTTAACTATAGGAAGAAGAACCTTCTTACCCTTAAAGCTCTTATATCTGTCATCATCGGGATTTACCGCAACTGCTGTATCTCCCAGCATTGTCTCGGGACGTGTTGTAGCAAACTCAATAAAATCAGTCTTGCTTACTGTTCCGTCCTCATCAATTACAGGATATTTAATATGCCATAAATGTCCTGCCTGTTCCTCATACTCAACTTCGGCATCCGAAATAGATGTATTACATACCGGACACCAGTTGACAATTCTATTTCCTTTATATATATAGCCTTTTTCATGCATCTTCACAAAAACTTCTGTAACTGCCTTGTTGCAGCCCTCATCCATTGTGAAGCGTTCACGATCCCAATCGCATGAGCTTCCGAGCTTCTTAAGCTGTGATACGATTGTTCCGCCGTATTCCTTTTTCCACTCCCATGCCTTTTCAAGGAATTTCTCTCTTCCGAGATCATGCTTATCAATTCCCTGCTTCTTAAGTTCATCTGTTATACGAACCTCAGTAGCAATACTGGCATGGTCAGTTCCGGGCTGCCAGAGTGCATTATATCCCTGCATTCTCTTCCATCTGATAAGAATATCCTGAAGAGTCTGGTCAAAAGCATGTCCCATGTGCAGCTTACCTGTGATATTCGGCGGAGGGATTACAATTGTGAATGGTTTTTTAGTCTCATCCACCTCAGCATGAAAATACTTATTGTCTTCCCATTTCTTATAAAGTCGGTCCTCGATTCCTTTTGGATCATAAGTTTTTGCCAATTCTTTTCTCATTATTAATGTCCTCTTACCATAGAATTACATATACCGTACTATGATATTTCAATTCCGGTATTTTTGTCAATCCAGTGCTGCTGTAATCAAATACATCGACTTTTTTCGCCGGCAATAAAGAGGTCTTAAACCGTCTCATGACACAGATGTCATTATTATTTTCTGGTTTACATAGTATTATTGACTATATTAGTATCATGTTGGAATTTCGATTATGATGTGGCTAATATCGTAAACCATCAGTAAATGCTATTTTATGCACCTTTCGGAATAGGCGTTTCCAAACTATCCCCAATTTCCACAGAGTTATCCACATGTACACGCGTGTCATTTTTTAGTGTTATCCACCTCAAATTGTATAGATATCATTACTATTTTTCAAACAATTCAAACTATTAGCAACATTTAATGGTTGACATAATATTATCAATTCTAATCATTATGTTAACCATAACTCATTTTTATCTGAAAATACCCCGTATACTTATGATAGTTTCCAATCATCTACCTTCGTCAATCCGCTTCCAGAGTGCGTTTACGTCATTTTTGACTCTATCGGTCGATGTTTTTATGATCCCCTTCCATTCCCTTGGAAACAGTTCAAAATATGATCGTTGCAAAAAACGCTCATCCAAAAGTGCCACTATCCCAAAATCCTCTTCAGTCCTTATAACTCTTCCAGCAGCCTGAAGAACTTTGTTCATTCCCGGATATCTGTAGGCAAAATCAAAGCCATCCTCGCCATCAAATTCAAAATAATCTTTTATGATTTCCCTTTCATTACAAACAAGAGGAATGCCTGTACCAATAATTATTACGCCAATAAGGCTATCCTTTTTTAAGTCAATTCCCTCGCTGAATATTCCACCCATCATGCAAAACCCCAAAATACTCTTTGACGGTTCAACTTCTATTTCCATATTTATCACACTGCCAAGGTCAATATCATTCCCGGGTGTGAATCTACCTAGAAATTCATCTCTTTCCTCTTCACTCATTGACTCACTCTGAACCAGGATTTCCTGATTGTCTTCATCATAGAATTCCTGTTCAAAAATGAATCCAACCTCATCCATAAATTGCCTTGATGGAAAAAAGATCAGATAATTTCCGTTTCTAGCCTTAACAATAGCATCTATGTAAGCAGCAATTTTTCTGTATTCATCCTCACCTCGTCTTGCATATCTGCTTGTAACATCACAGGCAACAAGTCTTCCGCATCTTGAACTGTCAAAAACAGAATGCGCATATATTTCATAATCTTCTTTTTTCCCACCAAGCAGTTTTTTGTAATACTGTATAGGAAGCATTGTCGCGGAAAATAATATCGTTGACTTTGCACGTTCCATGCAATTAAACAAATTATCGGATGGGTCCACGCAAAGCAGTTTTATTCGAAAGCTCCCTTCTTCACAGTTCTCGGAGTATATAACATATTTATCGTTAATTAGTTCGTAAATATTTGCAAATCTGGATATTTCAAAATAAAAATCAAGAATATCATCACGGAAAAGTCCTTCCGAATGCTCCTCAAGATAATTTGAAATAACAGAAATAAGCAGATTAATTCTCTGCATTATAGGTGATATATCCTCTAAAATCTCGGCAGAATCATCTTCTTCCATAAGATTCTCCATTTCAGAAGACAATGCTCTTACAATTCCCGCAATTCTCGGATGAGCATCCGATATCAGCGCTTCAAAAGACAAAAGCATATCAAGAACTAACTCGGCACTGTACATATCCCTGCCTCTGTCCAGTAAATTATGTGCTTCATCTATCAAAAATATATTATTTCCACCGGGTCCGGCTGCAAAAAACCGTTTCAGATATATAAACGGATCAAAAACATAGTTATAGTCGCATATTACCGCATCCGCAAAAAGACTCATATCAAGAGAAAGCTCAAAGGGACACACATTGTATTTCATGGCATACTTAATGATCGTTTCCCTGTCGAAGCTGTCAGCATTTGTAAGAAGCTCATATATACAGTCGTTTATCCTGTCAAAATGCCCCTCCGCATAAGGACAGGCAACCGGATTACAATCACATTTATCCAGGAAGCATATTTTTTCTTTTGCTGTGAGCGTTACGGTTTTGAATTTCAGTCCCTGTTTCTGTCTTAAGAGTTCAAATGCTTCCTCTGCAACAGTTCTTGTTATTGTTTTTGCGGTCAGATAAAAAATCCTCTCTGCCTTATCTTCACCGATAGCCTTTACAGCAGGAAAGACTGTAGTAATGGTTTTACCTGTTCCGGTAGGCGCCTCGAGAAAAAGCTTCCTTCCGTGATAAATAGTCCTGTAAACACCAGCAGCAAGCTCTTTTTGCCCCTCTCTGTATGGAAAGGGGAACGCCATGCCATGTATGGAATCTTTTCTTTTATAGTCCCATGTGGCTATATATTCCGCCCATCGGTGATACGATAAAATAAGCTTATCAAACCATCCTATAATGCCTTCAGCAGTATATTCTTCCTCAAAAAGCTTCGTTTCCTCTGTATCGATATTGCAATATGTAATTCTTACACAAATATCCGAAAGCTCTCTTTGTTTCGTCAAAATGGCAGCATAGCATTTTGCCTGAGCAAGATGGACCTCATCGGGTTCTTTTATATTCTTGAGTTCCCTGTAAGTGCCCTTTATTTCATCCACAAGTAACGGCTTATCTTTTCTTTCCATAACGCCGTCTGCTCTGCCATCAATAGTCAATATGTAATTTTCACTTGAATAGGAAAAACTAAGCGATACTTCGGCCTGATACTCAGGTCCCATGCTTTTTTGGATCTTGCGATGAATTCTGCCACCTTCCTGCATGGCAGTATCCGGTGCATGATGAATTCGATTGTCAATATTTCCCGACCTTAAAAGGAACTCGACAAGGCTCCTGACTGAAATCTTTATTTCTTTCATTATGAATCCTTCTGATAATTATAATGAAGTATTTTCACATAATAAAACATACGAAAAACTCCCCATGACAGTATATCATGGGGAGCTCATTTATCAGATAATTATTTATAACGCTTCGCACTAAGTGCATTATTTACTACTACTTGTTGTAAATCAGTTACTATTATCCAGTTGCTTAATTAGCAAGCAACAGCATGCTCGCTAAGATATGATTCGAAATCCTGGTTGTATCCGCTATATCTAACTGTAAGTGGACGATCGAAGTTGAGTCCAAAGACACCAAGAATGGACTTAGCATCTACTGTAAAACGATTGTAGGATACATCTACATCGAAATCGCACTTTGTTGCAGCGTTAACAAAATCCTTTACCTGATACGGTGTTAATTTGATTATCTTCTTCATTTCCATATTCTTAAATCTCCTTACTCGAATGATTATATCTCATAAAACTGAAAAAATATTGTAGGTTTTCTTATGTTTTTCTTAAGATTTTCTTAAAACGATTAAGTTGATATGTTTTCTATCTATATTCGCATTATTAAATCATGATTACTGAGTATTTAATTAATAATTTTTTTATAGACAAATGTAATTATTTATAGATTATTCAATTTTTTTCTTGCGCTATGAAATAAAAAGCGTTTTAATCTTTATTATAGTTTAGAGAGGAGCATGGTTATGGAAAATCTAATAATTCCCAAAGATTACACTTCAGCACTAAATCTCCACGACACACAGGTAGGCATAAAAACAGTTAAGGACTTCTTTCAGAATACTCTTTCAGAGAATCTGAACCTTCTTCGTGTTACCGCACCTTTATTTGTGGCACCGGAATCAGGTTTGAATGATAACCTTAATGGCGTTGAACGCCCTGTTGCTTTTGATATTCGTGAAGAAAATGAACGCCAGGCTGAAATTGTACATTCACTGGCAAAATGGAAACGTTTTGCGCTTAAAAAATATGGTTTCAAGGTCGGCGAAGGTCTGTATACCGATATGAACGCAATCCGCAGGGATGAGATTCCCGATAATATCCATTCCGTGTTTGTTGATCAGTGGGACTGGGAAAAAGCTATTAATAAAGAAGACAGAAATTTCGATTTCCTGAAAGATACAGTTCGCACTATATATAAGGTACTCCGTAAAACAGAGAAGTACATGTCAATTCAGTATGATTATATTGAAGAAATACTTCCTCACGATATATTCTTCATTACTTCTCAGGAGCTTGAAGATATGTATCCCGGCAAAGATGCCAAGGAACGTGAATATCTTATTACAAAGGAGAAGGGTGCTGTTTTCATCATGCAGATAGGTGATCTTCTTGCATCAGGTGAGAAGCATGACGGCAGAGCACCGGACTATGATGACTGGGCTTTAAACGGTGACATCCTGGTTTATTATCCTGTACTTGATATTGCACTTGAGCTTTCATCAATGGGTATCCGTGTTGATGAGAATTCTCTTAAGACCCAGCTTGAAAAAGCAGGTTGTACCGAAAGGGCAGAGCTTCCTTTCCAGAAAGCTATCCTCAACAAGGAGCTTCCTTACACAATCGGTGGTGGTATAGGACAGTCAAGACTTTGTCTTTTCTTCCTCAGAAAAGCACATATCGGAGAAGTACAGTGCTCTCTCTGGGATGAGGAATATACAGAATTTGCCAGAAATAATGGTATTCCGCTTCTTTAAATTCAAAAAATAATGTTGACATTACCAACAAAATAGCTTTTAATTAAATCGATTTAAGAACTGAATACTACAAAATTTTTTTGCTAGGGGAGCTTTGCTGAGATGATGTTTTTCCATCGACCCTCATTACTTGAACCGGATAATACCGGCGTAAGGAAGCATTTATCTGATAATTAGTATCTATTTATTTTGATAAAGAGAACCTCCCTATAGCAAAATCAGGGAGGTTTTTTATTGTAATGCGTATTTTACATAGCATTACAAAAACAGACCTCCGTTAACATTTCGTCGGATATATGCATAAATTTATACCAGGAGGTTATTATATTATGTCATTATTTTTACAACAGGTAGAAGATACCTACGAAATCACAGTTGAAGGCTATGGCTTACTTGTAGTCTTACTTATAGCAGCGCTGATCGCAGCATGCTTTTTCACGGGAAGAGACAACAAAAACCACTTTTCCTCCAAACAACTTGTTTTCGCTGCAATGTGCGTTACACTTGCAATGATAACAAATATGATCAAGATATTTGATATGCCAATGGGTGGTTCAATAACTCTCTTTTCCATGTTCTTTATAACATTTGTAGGATACCTTTACGGACTGAGAGCAGGACTTACCTCCGCTCTGGCCTATGGTCTTCTTCAACTCATAACCGACCCGTACATAATCAGTATCCCGCAGCTTATCTGCGACTATATACTTGCTTTTGGTGCGCTTGGTCTTTCAGGATTATTCTCAAATAAAAAGCATGGTATGGTTTTAGGATATCTTACAGGAATCACAGGACGTCTTTTCTTCTCTGTTCTTTCAGGCGTGATATTCTTTGGTCAGTACGCAGCAGATTACGGAATGCATCCCTTTACCTATTCACTCGCGTACAACAGTCTGTATATAGGCGCAGAAGGAATACTCACAATGATTCTCATAAGTATTCCTTCCGTAAAAAGTGCCTTTAACAGGATTAAATATCTCGCTAATGAAGATGATGTAAGAGAAAAATTCTCCCATGCATCATAACGACAATATTTTACAGTAATATAGTTTCACCAAGGGTGAAGGAGTAGATAACTCTCTCCTTCACCTTTTTTTGTACAATTCTTTCAAGTGCCTGTTGATAGTAATCAAGCTGAACCTTGTACTTTTCAACAAGCTCCTCTGCTCTTCTGACTTTATCGGTTTTATAGTCAAGAAGTACTATTCCATCATCCTCTTCAAACCAGACATCGATTATTCCCTGAATAAGGACCTGTTCGGATTCCGGGAATTTGGGATTCACCAGATTTGCACTGATTCCCATCATAAACGGAGATTCCCTGAACAGCTTTCCTTTAAGCATTGCCTGCTTCATTCTGCCGCCAATCTCACTCTTATAGAATTTTAGGAAATCCTCCGTCTTAACGCTCTCAAATGCACCGGCCGGAACCTTTCCCTTTTCCTCCATGTGTTTGATCCATCCGGAAAGATCTGCTGTTATATCATCGATAGAGTCATCTCCCGTTCCGTATAAAAGCTCCATAATTCTGTGATAAATAGTACCTCTTGCGGCACCTACTGCCTTTTTCTCTTTATCCGATATAAATTCCGGTACGATCTCTTCTTCCGGTATAAGCTGATATGCGGGTTCGTTCTCACTTTCAAGCTGTGCTTTTTTCAGTTCCGTGACTGTTGTTTTAACATAGAGGTCCTCATAATTTGAAAAAGCATAACTATGGCTGAATCTATCCTCAAAAAGCTGCACATACTGCTGTTCTTCGGGAGAAATATCAAGAGTCAGCTTTTGAAGCCTTACCTTTGCAGATACCTCCTCCGTAATTTCCTTTGCAGTAAGCTCATCCGCCGACATCAGCCTGAAGGCAAAAGGAGGCTCATTGCCTGTTTCTTTATCGGTTGCCTTAACAGGCTCGCAATCTATGCCTGCTCCCTTGCAGATAGCCTCAAATTCAGAGTGCCTCGCAAGCGCCATTAATACCAAATCCTGATAGGAACCTGCAGAATTTCTAAGATAATAAGGCAGAAGGTATGGCTGCTCAGTATCTTCCGGCTGTCTGTTCCTAAAGCTCATATACTTTTGAAGCTGCCCGCCCAGTTCACTGTCAGCTATTTTCTCGCCGTCTCCAATCTTGGTCTGCCCTGTCATAATAAGCTTATCCTTAGCTCTGGTCATAGCAACGTAAAGAATTCGCATTTCTTCGCCCAATATATCAGACTTCATAACATCGCTCATAACACTCTTTCTAAGTGTCCTGTATTTTATGCGATGCTCAAGATCCAGCGCATTTGCGCCCATTCCCATATCCATATCAAGAACAACAGACTGCATGGTATCCCTGTAGTTAAATGACTTGGACATGCCGGATAAAAACACTATAGGGAATTCAAGTCCCTTACTCTTATGAATACTCATAATACGCACAACATCGGCGTTTTCATCAAGTATATTCGCTTCACCGTAATCCACTTCATATTTTTCAAGCTGTTCAATATATCTTACAAAGTGGAACACACCGCTAAAGCTCGTTCTTTCGTAGTCAGATGCCTTCTCGCAAAGCATATTAAGGTTAGCAAGACGCTTGGCTCCTCCGGGAAGCGCTGCGCAATATTCTCCGTAATGCGTATCATTCAGGATATGACGAATAAGCTCATTTACAGGTAAGTACTCGGCCTTTTTCCTGTATTCATGAATAAATGCCAGAAAATCACTTATTTTCTTTGCCAGTTTTTCACTAAGTATGTCTGCTTCAGCTGATGTATCTTCCGCCTTCTCGCTATCCCCATTCCTGTTATCCCAATCACCGGTGTACTTTAACAAAATGTCATAGAAGCTGTCATCATCAAACAGATTTTTTTCCGCGTCCTTCTCTCTCATTCTGTCAAAGGATTTTATAAGTGCCAGTTCCTCATCCGAAAATCCGCCTATAGCAGAATGCATCACACTGACCAAAGGCACATCCTGTCTGGGATTATTCAGGATTCTTAAAAAATTCAATACCGTAACCACCTCTGTAGCTGAAAAATACCCTGTTCTCGATTCCACATAGGCAGGTATTCCCTTACTTTCAAGTACCTTTCTGAAAACATCATCCCATCCCTTGGTAGTTCTTAGAAGAATAACTATATCCCCGTACCTTACGGGTCGCAGCTCCTTATCTTCACCTGTGACAATACCGGTCTTCATCAATTCCGCAATTCTTGAGGCTATCATCCCCGCCTCTGTTTCCTTCGCTTCCTCGGATGAAGAATCTTTAATATCAGCAAGCATCAGCTCCGTAGTAAAGGCATCTTTTTGCGCCTCCTCCGGCTTGGGGAATTCACCGCCGGTAACAAGTCTTGCATCTTCGTTATAACTGACCCCGCCAAGGTCATCACCCATTATCTGCTCAAAGACATAATTTACTCCGTCAAGGACTTCTCCTCTGCTTCGGAAGTTATTGTGCAGAGATATCTTTCTCTTGTCAGCGCCCTCTTCCCACGAGTAGGTTTTCATTTTACCCATGAAGATTTCAGGTCTTGCAAGTCTGAACTTGTAAATACTCTGCTTAACATCGCCAACCATAAACCTGTTGTAGATGCCTTCATCTTCTCCCGAAATAGCAGAAAGGAGGAGCTCTTGTACTTTATTTGAGTCCTGATACTCATCTATCATTACTTCTTCATAATAGTCTCTGTACTGCTTTGCTCCGCCGTTTAAAATAATATCAAGGGCGAGATGCTCCATATCGCCAAAGTCAATGATACCCTTATCACGCTTTTTCTCATCAAACTTTTCCTTAAAGCTTATTGCAAGCTCCGCAAGAGTCTTTACCGGCTTTGCAGCATACTCCATATGCTTACATATTGTCTTTTTATCCTCAGCAAAATATTTATCGACAATTGCTTTTAATTGGTTTTTTCCCTTTTCCCGGTAATTCTTTGCAGCCTCACGCTTATCCGCATTTATTGACTCATCCTTCTTACGTGATAAGGTTCCAAAGCTCATATTAAGAACCTCAGCCCTTATCTCATCAAAGCTTTTGCCCGCTGCATTTCTGATACTGATTAATTTATCATGCTCCTCTTCGAGCATATCCGCATAAACATAAGGGCCATCCGGCTCATTAGACAATGCCAGAGCTTTGGAAAAATACTGGATGCATTCATCAATTGCAGCTGCAATCTGTTTTTTACTAAGCTTAACAAATTCCGCCTCTTCAAAAGAGGCCTCATTAAGGAAATAATCATTCGCCCTTTCGGAGAGCCATTCTTCGGGAAAGGGCATACTCATGGCATAATTGTAGAGCTTTAAAATATAATCCTCCACATCCCTATCACTGTTACCTGTAGCAAAATACTCCATACAATTAAGGAACTCAGGATCTCCCTCTTCATATTTGTTTTCAAGAAGTTCCTCAAGCACATCCGCTTTAAGAAGCCTCATCTCACCTTCATCCCCTACTCTGTAGGAAGGATCAAGATCTATATCATTAAAGTTGTTCTTTATCACATATTGGCAGAATGAATCTATTGTTGTTATCTGGGCGCCGTGAACAAGCGTCTCCTGCCTTTGGAGATGCGAATTTGTCGGGTCCTCTGAGAGCTTTTTCTGTATGGCTGCAAGGATTTTCTCCTTCATCTGAGCCGCAGCTGCCTTGGTAAAGGTCACCACCAAAAGCTTATCAATATCTATAGGGTCATCACCCGTAATTCGCTGTATTATGCGCTCAACAAGCACTGTAGTTTTTCCGGAACCCGCTGCTGCCGACACCAGAACATTAGAATTCCTGGCATCAATAACTGATTGTTGTTCGGTTGTAAATCCCATGTTTCACCTCATCTGTTGCTGTCCCTTATCAGATCCAGTATCTCCTCATCCTTCTTTGCGGGAAGGTCCCTTGTACAATAACCGGGAACAGACTCATCAAAGCCGCATATAGACCTGAACCTGCAGTATCCGCAGGCATTTTTAGTCTTCAATACATAAGGATTGACTTCAATATCACCCTTCATTATTTTTCTGCCGCTTTCCTTTATAAGATTCGTAACATACCCGGATACTTCTTCAAAGTCATCCGCCGTCATTACATTGGAGCCTAACTTCGCAAAATCGCCGTCCTTTTTGAACTTAACGGGAATTACATCAGATATCTCCCCTGCCTCTCTGTCAAGCAGCTTCACAACTTCTCTGCTCTTTTGAACAAGACCTTTCATGCGCAGCTGTTTACGGACTTTCGCATTAATATCATCACTCGTACTATCCTGTGAAATGTCATCTCCCTCAAGAACCGGGTCACTTAAGTGATAGTATAAAATCGCGGCGGGAACAATCTCTTTTCCTCTGTTCTTTGCCTCAGCCATGCCTCTCGCCACATTCATATACATAACAAGCTGAAGTTGTAATCCGTAGTATAATGCGCAAAGATCAAATTCCTTTTTACCTGATTTAAAATCTATCACCTTAATATATACATGATCCGCATCCTCAAAGGTATCAATCCTGTCAATGCGTCCCGTAAGCCTCATTCTTTGAAGGATTCTTCCTCTCTCATCCTCTGTCAGATTGATGTTTATGGCATCGATCTCACCTGCTTCGTCAAAGGACGTTTCCATACTTTTTGGCACAAAAGATCCTTTCTTTAGCTGATACTGTAAGGTATCGATACTTCTGAGCAGTATCCTCCTGATCCTCTGCATCAGGTATTCATTGCGCTTACTGCTCTCTAGAATATTACCGTTATAATCGGCTGTATATTCCTTTAATGCTTTATCAAGTAATCTCTCACCCTGTTCTTTATCAAAATCATTCCAGGTGAGGTTCTCTTCTTCCAGTTTTCTTGAAAATGTCTCAAGGGCGCCATGAAAAACAGTACCAAGATCCGATGTATCAAAGGAAAACTCTTCTCTCTCATCAAGCCCTAGTCCGTGTTGCAAAAAATGCGCATAAGAGCACTCAGCAAACTTCTCCAGTCTGGAAACGGAATTCCTCAGATAATTGCTGTAGAGAAGTGCTGCTATACTCTCGGACAGAGCCTTGTGCTCATATCCAAAGCCTGCTGCATCTATCATCGCAGTCAGTCTGTCCCTGTCATCATCAGACCCGCACCTGCTAAGTGAATGATACAGCGCAAGAAACGCATCCTCCTTGCTGCCTGTCATATAGCCTCTCGAATAATCCTGAATATGAGATGCAACATAGTCTATTCCGTTATTCTTAGTCTGGATTATGTTACTGCAGGTACTTCTGTCAAACCTCTCTGTATGTGCATTCGGGAACAATGATTTCACTTTTCCTATCAGATATGCCGGGCGTATGCTCTTACCATCATTATCAATATGAGAATACGACAGATAAAGTCTGTCTGAGGGCTTCGTCAGATTCATGTAGAGATATAATCTCTGTATATACATCTGCTCTCTGGGGGTAGGCGCAAGTTCTATATCAATCTGAGAATCTGAGAGAAACTGCCTCTCTATATCTGAAATGATGCCACCCGTACCTGCTGATTTAGGAATAAGATCATCGTTTACTCCAAGGAAGAAAAGAACCTTAACTTCCTTAAGTCTTGTTCTCTCAATATCGCCGACAACTATCCTGTCAACACTCTGCGGTATGGTTCCTATCTCGATATCTCCAAAGCCCACGTCAAGGATATCAGCATATTCCTTAAAGGTTAGCTTCTCATCGCCCATGAGTGCGGTCACCTGTTCCAGAAGTGCCATAACCCTGCGATAAATCACATCATATTCCTTTGACCTGATCGCATCCTTCTCATTTACGAAGAGAGTCTCGTACTCACTTACCTTCTCTGCAGCGTTAATCCCTATAAGGAAGTCGTAAAGAGCCTTTGAATAGTCAAGAACGGTTCCGCCCTCCGCATTAAACAGAGGTGTAAGAGAATCTACTGTCCTTTGTCTTAATTCATTTATCTCATCGAGGTACTGTTTTTTCAGCTCCTCAAATATATCATTTTCGCTGTCCTTTAAATCGGACACTTTGGGTTTCCTCAGGATTTTTGCGGGAATCTTTGTAAAACCGTTCTCCCACCCCTTCTTGCCTCGAATGCCAAGAGCTCGTACATAATTCTCCAGTTTGTCGGTTTCCTCTGCAGAAAGCGGAGAAAGTCCACTTCTCAAATAATGAAAAACAGATTCATAGCTGTAACGTGATGAAACCGTTAATAATGCGCTTCTTATGGCCTCAATCAGAGGATTCAGTTTAATATTTCCGGTCTGATCAATATAAACGGGAATATCGTATTTTAATGCCTCAGAAGCCACCGTCACCTCATATCTTTCAAGACTTCCGCATACAATTGCAAAATCCCTGTAATGCATGCCTTCACAGCTGCGTATGATGCTTTTTATTTTGGAAAATGCAAGCTGCACTTCCTCCCCCACAGTATCAGCCTCAAGAATTCGAATACACTCTCCGGGCACACCCTTTTCCACAGAATAACCATCCTCTTTATTATCCTCATCAACCTTTTTGGACAATTCATACTTTTCATTCCCATATCTGAAAAGATGCTGTTCCAAAAAAGCCAGTTCGGGATTTAATGCATGTCTTGTATATTCTCCGTTTTTAAGAAAAATCGCATTCTTTGTACTATAGTAATCTGCCCATCTGTCAAAATCGGGAACAGCAGCGGGATCTTCATATTTCTCATTCTCATATTCAAGGCGCAATAAATCATGTACCGTCTTTTTAGTAAGTAAAAACAGATCCTGCTCTGCGTTTTTATCATAAATAAATGGATTGTCTTCCTGCCCTATGGTACAGGAAAAGATGACTTCCGATGAATACTGCAAAAGTTTGGCTATAACCTTGTACTGTACCGGAGTAAACCCGGTAAATCCGTCAAAAGCTATAACACTGTCGGAAATCAGTTTTGACAAAGGAATAGCTCTGCACAGAACGTCCAACAGTTCCTCCTGTGCAATGTAGTTTCCTTTAATATATTTTTTAAATTCAGAATAAAGAAGCTGCAGGTCAAGGAGCTTTGCCTTAAGAGCCCCCTTGTTTTCGCAGGCACTTATTATTTCATCAAGCATCTCCGGTTCAATGCTGTACTGCATAAATTCGGAAATAGTGGACTTAACCTCATCTATATAGCCCATTTTATGCATACTGCCGCCTATAACCGGAAGCTTATCCTTTAGCCCCTCCGCTACATGGCGAAGAACAAGGCTTTTTCCCATATCATCCAGGACTTTATCATGCTCTGTTCCAACCTCTTCGAAAATTCGATGAGAAAGTCTTGAAAAACTGATAACATCAATATTCATGATGCCATGTCTCGGATGCTGTTTTACTATATCCAGCTGCGTCTGCATCGTAAACTGATCCGGTACAACTATAAGAAAATTCCTCTCCGGCTCTCTGATACTTCTCTCAATTATCTCCTGCCTGATATGAAAACTTTTGCCCGATCCCGATGCACCAAATATAAAACGCAGCATAACACACTCCTTTAAAAAAGTTTGCCACGCTGCGTAACCGTTCACGATTCCTTATGAAAATATAGCAAACGCGGCTGATTATCCAGCAATAATCAGCCGCATAATAACCCTTTTACAGCCAATTAATGATGGAAAAATCTCATGCCCGTAAATGCCATAACCATGTTGTGATCATTAGCTGCCTGTATTACGTTGTCGTCTCTTACAGAACCACCGGGCTGTGCTACATATTTTACACCACTCTTGGCAGCTCTTTCAATGTTATCTCCGAAGGGGAAGAACGCATCAGAACCAAGCGCAACATCTGTGTTCTTATCAAGCCACGCTCTCTTATCTGCTTCGGTGAACACTTCAGGCTTTACCTTAAACAGGTTCTGCCACTTGCCATCCGCAAGGACATCCATGTAATCAACACCGATGTACAGATCGATAGCATTATCTCTGTCTGCACGACGAATATTTTCAAGAAAAGGAAGCTCCAATACCTGAGGTGACTGTCTGAGGAACCAGTTATCAGCCTTTGATCCGGCAAGTCTTGTGCAGTGGATTCTTGACTGCTGGCCTGCACCGATACCGATAGCCTGTCCGCCCTTAACATAGCATACAGAATTTGACTGTGTATATTTTAAAGTAATAAGTGAAATAAGAAGGTCCTTCTTTGCAGCATCGGGAAGATCCTTGTTATCTGTAACAATGTTTTCAAGCATCTTGTCATCAATAACAATATCATTGTGACCCTGTTCAAAGGTAATGCCGAATACCTGCTTTTTCTCAAGCGCTGCAGGCTTATAGGAAGGATCAATCTTGATAACAGCATAGTTGCCGTTTTTCTTTGCTTTAAGGATCTCAAGAGCCTCATCAGTATAACCCGGAGCAATGATACCGTCTGAAACCTCTCTCTTAATAAGACGTGCGGTATCCTCATCACAGGTGTCTGAAAGTGAGATAAAATCTCCAAATGATGACATTCTGTCAGCACCTCTTGCACGTGCATAAGCACTTGCCATAGGTGAAAGATCACCAAGATCCTCAACCCAGTAAATCTTCTTCTCAATATCTGTAAGCGGAAGACCTATTGCTGCACCTGCGGGTGAAACATGCTTAAATGATGTTGCTGCCGGCATACCTGTTGCTGCTTTAAGCTCCGATACAAGCTGCCAGCCATTAAATGCATCAAGAAGATTGATGTATCCGGGCTTTCCGTTAAGTACTTCGATAGGAAGATCAGAGCCATCCTCCATGAAAACTCTTGAAGGCTTCTGATTAGGGTTACATCCGTATTTAAGTGCTAATTCTTTCATTTTTCTCTCCTTATGATCATATCTGATTTATTTCACATTCTTGTTTACGATACGTGTCTCGTATTTTCCTGTCTCGATATCGATGAAACGTGTGAAAAGGGATACCTTATTGTCTGCATTTAAGTTTTCCCAGATCATGTTTGTGAAAGTGTCGATATCACCGGAAATCTCAACCTCTGTAGGTTCGCCTTCGTAGCTCGGAAGCGGGTTGCCGTCACCCATATATGTGTGGATGAAATAACCTTTGCCTGCCTTGGGCTTTTCATATGTATATGTAAAACGCAGACATGTTGAAGGATCATTGTGATCGCTCTTAAGAATAGACATGGAAATGTCATATTTTCCGTCATCAATATTCATAAGTCCTGAAATTCTGGGTGTAAAGTTAGGAGCATCAGGCTCAAATTCTCTTGTTCTAAGTGACTCCTCGAAGGACTGACCTGCTTCCATGAGTTCATAGATAGTATCTGTCTGGTCACCGTTTGTAACGATTGTATGATTGCCTCTTACACGTACAGGTGCATAGATAATAAGACTGGGATCCTCAAGCTTTGCAGGATCGAATGCTTCTGTACGGATTCCTTCGCCTTCTGTTACGAAAACGCGGTTTCTGCTATTCTCGCTTCTTCCCATGATAAAGTAAGCTGTTACAGCATACTTTCCGTCTGCACTTGTTCCGATCACTATTCCGCGTCCCGGATACGCATTTGAACTAAGCTCTTTCTTTAAATCTACCATGATTTCTCCTTTCGTCTTTACAGCTTAAGGTTTCACTAATTGCCGCCATGGGCTTTACTTTGTGAGTCCGCATCGCTTGTATTTATCCAAATAAGATAAAAAAACCGCCTGAGCATACCATTCTCAAAAACGGCTGCCCAGGCGGTCGACAATTCAATTCATTACTCCGAATAAAATAATCATCATAGCAGAGTAGTTCAGCCATACTCCCTCGTGGTTACCCACTTATCCGCCAGTCGTACAGCAAAATTACTTTAACCTAAATGCGACATAATTTCAATATGTCTTTTTTACCAAATATATTTATTTGTTGTTGCCACATATCTTTAACTGTGACAAAAATCATTTAAAATAGCTGATCAGGCCATAAACAGACAAGAACAGCAAAACTGCGGGAAGCACTGTTTTAAAGTATAATCGCAGCTTTCTACTTAGTTTTAGTCCCATCCCGCCATTAACTTCCTCAAGGTAATTGTCAAATCCCCATCCGTACTTTGTCACACAAAAGAGACAGCAGATTAAAGATCCTATAGGCAAAAGAAGGTTGCTTACAATAAAATCCTCAAGATCCATTATGGTATTGCCAGCTTTTAACGGCTGAATAAAGCTGAGTACGTTAAAACCAAGCGCACAGGGTACAGAGCCAAGTGTTATCACTATTCCCGCTATCATAGCCGCATGCTTTCTCTTAACAGCAAAAAGATCGATCAAAAAGCTGACATCATTTTCAAACACACCGATCATTGTCGAAAGTGCCGCAAAATACATAAAAAGGAAGAACAGGCTTCCTATAATTCTGCCACCCCTCATGGACGCAAACACGTTTGGAAGAGTAAGGAAAATAAGGCTCGGTCCGCTGTCCGGTGAAACACCGTAGGCAAAGCAGGCAGGTATTGTTATAAGTCCCGCTACTATCGCAACAAATGTATCAAGCCCTGCAACTATAAGTGCTTCTCCGACCAGACTCCTGTCTTTTTTTATATAGCTTCCGAATATCTCCATTCCGCCTATTCCGAGGCTTAGTGTAAAAAAGCTCTGATTCAGTGCACCGTAAAGCACATTCCCGAGACCTGCTTTTTTTACATTTTCCACATTTGGCATGAGATAAAATTTTACGCCTTCATGTGCACCCGGAAGAGTAAGTGACCTTATTCCCAAAAACATCATGATAACTATCAGCATGACCATCATGATCTTCGTAATTTTTTCAACACCGTCCTGAAGTCCCATGGATGCGACAACCACGGTTATCAGCATGGTAATAACCATAAAAATGATAAGCGTCGACGGACTTGTCATCATTTCCCTATAAAGAGTATCTATTGCCTCCGGCGACTGTCCTTCAAAGTATCCCAGAAGTGAAAAAACAAAATACCTCAAAATCCATCCGGAAACAACCGAATAAAACATAAGCAGAAGGTAATTGCCTATAATTGCAAAAATACCGGTTATATGCCATTTGGTCCCTTTTGGCTCAAGCTTTTTATATGCAAGATAAATACTTAGTCTACTCGATCTTCCTATAGCATATTCCATCGTAAGTATCGGAACTCCCAGAACCAGCAGGAAAATAATATAAGCGATTACAAAAAGTCCGCCTCCGTATTCTCCAACCATATACGGAAATCTCCACACATTTCCAATTCCGATAGCACAGCCTGCAGATAGCAGAATAAATCCCATTCTGCTGCCCAATGATTCACGTTCACCCATAACTAATTCCCCTTAATATACATAAAAAGTTCCGGCAGCATGGCCGGAACTTTGATTATACCATATTCTATCTGCATTCAACAGTTTAACTTTTCAAAACATCCTTACTATCTGTCATCATCTCTGATAAGACTCTTAAGTGTCTCATATACGATATCAGGTTCAACAGGCTTACTTAAATGCGCATTAAGCCCTGCCTGAAGGCTCCTCTGAACATCTTCATCAAAGGCATTTGCTGTCAGCGCAATAATCGGAATTTTCTTCGCATCTTTCCTATCCAGAGCTCTGATAGCCTTGGTAGCCTCAAGTCCGTCCATTTCCGGCATTCGCATATCCATGAGAATTGCATCATAGTACCACTCAGGATGCGATTCAAAAAGCTCAACGGCTATTTTTCCGTTTTCCGCATGATCCGCTTCAATACTCCTCATACTAAGCACCTTCATCATAATCTTGGCATTTACCTTGATATCTTCTGCCAGAAGTACCCGCCTTCCTTCAAGTACTGCCTTGCTTGTTTTTGCCGAGTTTCTGATGTTCTTCTGTATAAGTGCTTCCTTAAACTGTTCCAAAACAAAGGACGTATTAAGAGGTTTTGACACAAAACTGTCAACTCCTGCATTTATTGCCTCATCAAGCACATCATCCCACTGCTGCGAAGTCAGAATGATTATAGCTGAGTCATCACCGATTATTTCACGCATCCTGCGCGTTGTTTCTATGCCATCCATCTCGGGCATTTTCAGATCAACAAGTATAAGGCTGTACGGTTCTCTCCTTGCATGATGGAGTTTGACCATCTCCACAGCTTCGGCTCCGGATGCGGCACTTTCCGCAACTATACCAATCTTTTCAAGTTCAACCTTTGCATGCTCACAGGCTATTGGGTCATCGTCAATGATAAGAACTGTCGTCTCGTGAGGATTGATATCATCTATTTCATCATCATTATCCTTCCTTTCGGAATCCATCAGAGTAACGGAGACCATAAATTTGGTCCCTTTGCCCTTTTCACTGGACACCTCGATTCTTCCGTTCATCATCTCAACGATACTCTTGGTTATAGCCATTCCGAGACCGGTGCTGCCATACTTATTAGTACTTGAAGAATCCTCCTGACTGAAGGCATCAAAAATCTTGGGAATAAATTCTTTATCCATGCCCACACCATCATCCTGCATAGTAAAAGTAAGCGTGGACTTCCCGTCAAAGCGTGCGGTTCGCTCAACCTTTAGCATAACATTTCCGCCCTGCCCGGTGAACTTTACGGAATTTCCCAAAATGTTGATAAGTACCTGCTTTAGCTTCATGTCATCGCCGATATAATAATTATCAATATCACCCTTTATCTCACAATTATAGTAGAGCCCCTTATCACTGCACTGACTGCCAATAATTGTATTTACTTGCTCAATAAGCTTTGTAAATGAAAACTCCTCATTTTTAATTACCATCCTTCCGGACTCAATTCTGGACATATCAAGTATGTCATTGATTATCTTTAAAAGATGTCCGGCAGAGCTTCCGATCTGCTCAAGATATTCTCTTGTTCTGTCCGAAATCCCCGTATCACTTAGGGCAATCCTGTCCAGTCCTATAATTGCATTCATGGGTGTTCTGATCTCATGACTCATGTTTGAAAGGAAAACAGTTTTGGCCTTACTTGCTTCCTCCGCAACAGTCAGCGCATCGCTGAGCGCCTGACTCTGTTCAAGTGATTGTCTCATCTCATTGTCAACATCAGTAAAGCCCACACCAATCGAATGTACTATATGGTCATCTCTGTCCTCTGCCCTTCTTACCCCCGCAATCCTAAGCATCTCATAGGATTCCTTGTCATCTCTGGAAACCAGATATCTGTAAGCAATAAGTGCTTCTGTTTCAAGTCTCTTCCTTATTGAATCAGGATTAATAAACTCAAGAAATCCCTCTCTGTATTTTCCCTCAACATATTCATGGGCATAACTGGAAAATGTTTCGCTGAATATGAATTTTTCTCCCTCAGCAAGTCCATCTTCAAGCTTTGAATGTGCCCTGTAGCAGACACCGGTATCCCTGTCAAGATTAACGTAATATACGCTTCTGTAATCAGCTGCAAGCGCAGTGATCATACTGTTGGCACGCCTTTGTGAATGATCCAGATACTCCCGCAAAATCTCATGGACAGAATGAACCTTTTCTCCTATTTCCTGAATATCGTCTATTGCATCCTCCGTAGCCAGGAAAGATTTTTTCTGTACCGAAACATCTGCTTTCTTTTTTCTTTTAATCAGGCTGCTATCGGTGTTGGCGTTGGATTCAAGCTCCCTTGTTATATCATCTATATCCTTTGTAAGCTCTATAACTTCTTCATTTATCTCACGGAAATGATTCCTGACTCCGCTCATTACTACTGAAACCACTATTATTCCAAGACCTATTGTAAAAAACAGATTTATGAGAATTGTCCTTATAAACTTCTTTATCTGAGCCTCATACCATTCCGTTGAAAAGTCCACCGCAACAATAGTTGCAACCTCCCCTTTCGAATTAAATACCGGGCTGTAGGCACTGTAAAAAGATCCCCATTCATCTTCATATGGCTGCTCGTCAACGGCAGGTGTACCGAGACTTGCTTTATATAGTGCATCCGTATAAACGACATCAGCGCCAAAGGGTGCCGGATCAAGAACCGTGGGATCTATGGAAAAAGTAAAATGCTTATTTCCCTCATCATTAATGCAATAGATATACTTGAGTTCTATGGCATCCTGAAAAGCTTTAAGATTATTCATCTGGGATTCATATTCTTCAGTCCCCTCATCCTCTGGAGAAATATTCTCCATAATATCCCCATCAAGCATAGCTGCAGCAGTATTTGCTATATCCAGCATCCTGGCATTTATTATTGTTTTAATTGAACTTCGGGATTGATTCATCAAAATTAAGCCCATCAGCACGTTGCCGATAAGCAAGATAGCAGAAACTACTATGACAAGCTGCATTGTGAGCGTGAGTTTTCTCTTTTTCATGTCGCTTCTCCAAATATTTGCAACACAATTACAATAATTCACCACAATACCTTTATGATAATACGAATTAATCGTATCATAATAACAATGATAATTCTATTAAGCAGGTATTAAAAATGGCTTAAAAATGGGATTTACACATTCTTTTTTACTATGCTTTGGTGTTAGAATAATTATGAGAAGAAATGCTCACAAAGAACTTGTGAAACAGATGGTTTATTGTTTTTTGCAAAATAAAAATATAAGCATAAAGAAAAAAAGGATTTTTGCATGATAACCGTTCCTGTAATGGCTTCCATAGCCCTGATGTCAATAATATTTGATGCCATAATTATAATATCGGAACTGATCTTTTTACTCGTCCTTGTCAGGTTCCTGTTTTTTAGCGGCGATTTCAAGCAGTTCAGTCTATTTGGAAAGATAATAGAAATTATCTTCGTAATACTTGTACTGCTTATTCTTGTTGCGCTTTTCCTGTCCATTGCAAGATTTGATTAAATGTTTATCCGCAATAAATCGGCGCCCGGCTGCATTTGCTGCAACGGGCGCTTTTTAATATCAGAAAGCAATATATTCTTTTTTTATTCCCAAACACCAAAGGACTGAGGTCCAAGGACAATTTCATCCTCTAAGCAATCAGCAGTTCCTATTTTATAAATAAGATTTCCCAAAATCTCCGGGGCATTTTTAAATGCATCCTTTTTTACAACTGCTTTATCACTTCCGGGATTTACCGCAAGAAGAAGATTTCCTCGTCTGTATACAAGAATCCTTTCACCTTCTGCCACATATACAACTTCAAAACCGGCATCTGCCTGAAGGTCCTTCCTCTCATGGCGAAGACTGATAAGCCCTCTTACCGTGTGAATAATAGAGTCCGGATCCTTCTCTGCCTCACTTACGCTTGGAGCATCCTCGGAGGAATCCTCGGGAATGTAAAGCATATCAGGTGCAGCATCGGAAAATCCGAAATTCTTTTCATTTTTATCCCACTGCATGGGCGAACGTGAACCTGTTCTTTGGAACCCGCCCTCCTTTGTTCTTACATCGGAAAGATATTTCATGCCGATCTCATCACCGTAGTAAAGAAAAGGCACACCGGGCATCGTAAAGAAAAATGCATATGCAAGCTTTATTTCCGGAATGTCCAGAGCTTTGGTAACTCTCGGCGTATCATGATTGCAGGTTATAAAGCTTATATAGCCGTATTCCTTCGAACCCTCATATCTTGGCAGATAATCCGCAAGAAATCGCTGCGGACCGTCTCCTCCATCCTTTTTGAAGTAGCTGTGATCTCCTCCCTCGGTTTCACAGTCCCTGACAAGCACATTGTAGCCGTTTCCGTGATGGTCAAGATAGAAATCCGCATGAAATCCGTATTTTAAAGCACACTGCGGATTGCACCACTCAGAAACAAGTGCGGCATCCGGATAATCCTTATCCATCATCTCCCTTATATTTGTCCACACTGCACCTGTGGCACTCTTTACGTCATCATCCTCTTTTACAAGAGAATCTGCCATATCTACCCTGAAACCGTCACACCCCTTATCGAGCCAGAAACGCATTATGTCCTTAAGCGCTTCCCTTGTAGCTATACATGAGGGATGATCCGGTGTAAGCTGCCATTTCTCTGTCTTATTAAGTACTCCGTAATTAAGAGCCGGCTGGCATTTGAAAAAGTTCAGCATATAGCAGCCCTCACGCTCTGCTTCTCCACCGATATAGGGATGTCCCGCTATTCCGCAAAAAGCACTGTCTGTCCAGATATATCTGTCTGAAAACTCATTCTTTTCGGGTTCACAGCTCTTTTTAAACCACTCATGTTCCTCGGAAGTATGTCCCGGAACAAGATCAAGAAGTATCTTTATTCCCTTTTTATGAGCCTCATCAAAAAGTCTAACAAGGTCCTCATTGGTCCCATATCTCTCAGCAACCTTCTTATAGTCACGGACATCATATCCCGCATCCTTAAAAGGAGAATCAAAAACAGGATTCAGCCATATTGCATTGCAGCCAAGTTCCTTTACGTAATCAAGCTTTTCAATTATTCCCTCAATATCTCCGATTCCGTCACCGTTTGTGTCATTGAAGGATTGTGGATAAATCTCATAAAATACTGCATCAGATAACCATGCCGGCATGTTTTTACCTCCAGTTGTTTCAAAATTAAATAAAGCGTTTAACCAGTTTGCATTATCACACATATCCCCAATAATTAAAAGGAAAATATTTATTTTTGTACCGTTTTCATTGTTATCATTTTAGGGTGAATCAGGTTTAATGTTTAACCATATATGGATGACATCCGCTCAATTAAAGGGTTATAATGATTTCCATAAAAATACAGAAAGTAACAATATCTTTTATGGAAAATAAGAATAAAAAAATACCTGATTTCATATTAAACCTTCAGGTCCTTAATGGAGACAATCTGAAATTCTTTGCTCTTTTCACGATGCTTATAGATCACATCGGAGCAGGAATTCTGCGATATTTCTTTAGCTATGGTTATTATCCGCCCGGAATGGATTTTGATAAAGCTTCAGCTTTTTACGAGTGGTTTCGCCACGTAGGAAGGTGGGCCTTCCCCATATACTGTTTTTTCATAGTTGAAGGCCTAATCCACACCAGAAGCGTTCCGAAATATGCCATAAAGCTCGGTATCTTCGGTATCTTTTCTGAGCCCTGCTTTGATCTTGCTTTCAGGCTTAAGACAGATGTTTTTTCCTCTGACATCCCACAGGTTCTTATTCAGAACTCAGAGTCAGTAATGGAAAAATGTAATGTGTACTTCACTCTCCTGATCGGGCTCCTTGTAATATGGACCATGAAATACGTTGAGGATAACCTGTTTGTCGACAATCCGCTCTCACCTATCGGAAAATCACCGGATAATCCCCTGTACCTTATCCTTTACTTTGCTCCGGTTATTGCAGGGGGACTTTTGGCACAGCTTCTTCAGACTGACTACAGATTCTGGGGCGTTATACTTATCACCATATTTTATGTTTTCCGAAATAACCGGATATTTGCATGCATTGCGGGATACATGTTTCTTATGAACATGTCTTCAGAAGCCTGGAGTCTTCCTGCCTTTACCCTGATAGCCTTTTTCTATAACGGCGAGCGCGGAAAGCTTCCAAGACAGGTGCGCTTCTGGTTTTATGCGTTCTACCCCATACACCTGCTTCTTTTATATCTGTTAAGATGCCAGATCTACTCCGTTATTTCAGCATAAAGAATAAACAGGATTGACCAACATTTTTGTCGGTTAATCCTGTTTATTTTTTTAAGGATCATTGTCCTTCTTTTTACCTTTTCTCTCCAAAATAAGCGGTCCGTTTTGATTATTTAATCTGAAGATTAAATGTTAATTTCTTTCCTTTTGTACTATAGTAGCTGTTCATAATATTTATATACACAACCTGGCCTTCTGTTAACTGATAATATACTGCTCGCTTAGCTACATTGTATCTACCCTTTTTACCCGGTATTTTATAGGCGAAAGGATATGAATTGTGATATCCTCCTTTTGAATTGCCATCAAGTTGAGATATTTGATCTTCTGTCCCGGTAGGATAGCTAAAATCCACTGAAGCTAAACACGATGACTTTCCTTTTGCTCTCAGATTACTAAATGTAAATGTATATTTCTTGGTTTTAGGTACAACAAATTTTATAAAACCGCTATAATTACCTCCGCTTCTTGCTAATTCAACCTTATAATTTCCTGCCTTATTTATAGTTACTGCTTTCGATTCAATATAAGATTCCTGCGGAACATTAAACAGGGCATAAGGAAGCTTTAGTTTTTTTGTCTTAGCCTGTGCAGTTACCGGATTCACCAGTATAATAGCCATTGCAAATAATAGTGCCAATGATAATATTCTTTGCCATAATCTTCTCTTCATTTTTTACCCTCCAAGAAAACAATGAAAAATTATTTCACCTGTCAGAGGTATTTTAGCATATATTATTTCAAGCTCTGCCGCCAAAAGACTAATATTTTTTTAAAATTTTTATAAACAAAACCGCCCCCTCCTCTTATTTTACGGCTATAAAAAGGCCACAATGCGATTTATTCAAGCATAATCGCATTATGACCATATCATCATATTATATCTCTAAGTCTCGTATAACTATCGTTATTGGGTATCTTTCGAATCGCCGTATCGGCAAATACATTTGCTTTAAGAAGGTCCTGTCTGTCCGGATGCTTTTGTCCCTCATCAAAGATAGCTATCATCCTGTCGATAGTATCATCATCGATACGGCCTCGCTTTTCCTCGTATCTCTCCTTGATCATTGGAGGCATACTGCCCTGACAAAAGTAGCCCCCAAGGTAAGTGTTGTCATTCGCAAGCCACACCAGACCGATGTTTTCCATCTGTCTGTAGTACTCTGTATCATTTCCCATTCCGCAGGTTCCAAAAAACGCCACATTTTTCCCATGAAGTGACATTATAAGATCGATCACCTCAAGGGAACAGGTCCCGCGGTTTGCCCAATAGCCTATAAAATACGTTTCGGCATCATGTCTGCCGTTCCAGCTCCTTACATTGATTTCCTCTTTTGAATCAGACGGAAGGGCATAGAAAATCTCATCAGCTATTTTCTTGGTATTTCCCGTTTCACTTGCATAAACAACTAAATACTTCAGCATGCAGTCCTCTTGGCAAAATCAAGGTCAGGACTTTTTCATAAATCTGTTACCGCACTTCGGACACCTTATCTCTATCCTGCCCTTTCCACGAGGAATCCTTATCTTCTGACTGCAATTAGGACATTTATATATATGATAAGATTTATTTTGCGTCCAGCTATTCCCAAAATTTCTGAAAAAATCTAAAAACTTGTCGGTATGCTTAACAAAGAACTCATTCTCACGATATCTGGACGGTATATTCTTGGAAAAAAGTCGGAAATAGCTGTATGCCAGCAAAGCCACAGCGATATAGTACAGAAATCCAAGAGGGGTAAAAAACGACAGAAAAAGCAGAATCACTGCAATCGCAAGACAACACCTCGTCAGTCTGTCAGTTCCGTATGCACCGTATCGTCCCTGAAACAATCGATAGAGAAAATCCTTCATTAAATATAGCTCCTTCATCTGACCCATAAGCATTTTAATAGACAAATCCCCTCAATCTAAGGAAAGTATAGTTATCATTGCATCAAAATACAATGAATCGCATATAAATCTTTCTTAAAAAAGCCTTAATCCTTTATTACCTAATTTATTCACAAAACGTACCGTTTCTAAAGATTGTGGTATAATGATATGACTTCTTGCGTGCAAAAAATCAGAAATGTGCCCGAGGAGTCATGACTTATTAACCAGGAGGCTTTTATGCAAATTATCATAGTAGGCTGCGGAAACGTCGGTGCAGCACTTACAGAGCAATTAAGTGGCGAAGGACACGATGTCACTGTTATTGAGGAAAAAAGAGACGTAATACAAAGTCTTGTTAATAATTTTGATGTAATGGGAATTGTAGGAAATGGTGCAAGTTACCTTGTAATGAAAGATGCAGGAATCGAATATGCCGACCTCATGATTGCTGTTACGGGTAACGATGAATTAAATCTTCTCTGCTGCCTTATAGCAAGAAAAGCAGGTCACTGCAGCACAATTGCACGTGTAAAAAATCCTATCTACAAAAGAGAAATCAGTTTCATCAAAGAAGAACTTGGTCTCTCACTTGTTGTAAACCCCGAAGAGCTTTCAGCTGCAGAAGCCGCAAGGCTTTTAAAATTCCCTGCGGCAACAAAAATCGAGACCTTTGCAAGGGGTCGTGCCGAGATAGTTCACATGACCGTGACAGAAAAATCCAGAATCTGCGATAAATCTCTTAAGACAATCCAGCAGGAGATTCGAAGCAAGGTTCTTATTGCAGTAGTATCCAGAGCAGATGAGGTTTTCATTCCAAACGGTGATTTCGTTCTAAGAGAAAATGACGAACTGACAATTGTGGGTGCTTCCAGAAGTATAGCTGAATTTTTCAGGAAGATAGGTCTTCCCACAGCAAGAGTTCATTCCTGCATGATAATCGGAGGCGGTGCTACTTCTTATTATCTTGCCCAGCAGCTCATTTCCTTTGGAATCGATGTAAAAATATTTGATAAAGATCTCGATCGCTGTAAAAAGCTTTCAGACCTTGTTCCTCAGGCACTTATCATCAACGCCGACGGAACAGACAAGGATGCTCTGATGGAGGAAGGACTTGTGGGAACCGAATCCTTCGTTGCCATGACGAACCTTGATGAGGAGAACATCATGCTCTCCATGTATGTAAAGAGCGTTAACCCCAAGGCCAAGCTCATTACCAAGGTCCACAGAGTAAACTACAATGAAATAATCGGTTCACTTCAGATAGGAAGTGTAATCTATCCCAAAAACATAACCGCTCAGCGTATCGTACAGTATGTCCGCGGAATGACCAATTCCCTCGGAAGCAACAGCATTGAAGCACTGTACAAGATGAATGACGGAAGAGTTGAGGCTCTTGAGTTCTTCGTAACAGAGAATGCTCCTGTTATAGGCAAGCCTCTCTCCGAGATGCATCTGAAAAAGGGAATCCTGGTAGCTCTTATCAACCGTAAGGGTGAGATCATCTCTCCTTCAGGTCAGAGCATGATTGAGGCCGGTGATACTGTCGTAATAATTACCAGCCAACTGGGCCTTCTTGATATTTCGGATATACTTGCTTAAAAAAATTCTTTTGGGAGATTCAAAATGAACTATAAAATGATACGATTTCTGTTATCACGTGTACTTCAGATAACAGGTCTTCTTATGTTGCTGCCGCTTATAGTAGCACTTATATATAAAGAATTTTACTGTGCACAGATGTTTATTATCGTGATTGCGGGCTGCCTTCTCATAGGTTCTCTCGGCGCACATTTTAAGCCCGAAAACGTTGCCATATACGCCAGAGAAGGCTTCGTGACCACCGCGCTTACCTGGATACTCATAAGTATGGTAGGTGCCCTCCCCTTTGTTATGACAGGCGTCACAACAAGTTATGTGGATGCTCTGTTTGAGACAATTTCGGGACTTACAACAACAGGTTCAACAATCCTTTCAAGTGTGGAAATGTACTACAGCGTACAGTTTTGGCGTACCTTTACCCACTGGATAGGCGGAATGGGAGTGTTGGTGTTCATCCTTGCGATCATGCCCATGTCCGGAGGCTACAGTATGCACCTTATGCGTGCGGAGTCCCCCGGTCCCTCCGTCGGAAAATTTGTTCCGAGGGTTCGTGATACAGCTAAGATTCTCTATCTTATATATATCGGAATTACCGTAATTGAGTCCATTCTTTTGCTTATTACAGGCATGAATCTGTATGAGGCTCTTACAACAACCTTCGCAACCGTGGGAACCGGTGGATTTGGTATTACAAATGCCGGAATAAATGATTTTTCCATTCCGTCACAGATTGTCATAACCATTTTCATGATCCTCTGCGGCATTAACTTCAGTGTGTACTACTACCTGATAACCATGCGTCCCAAGGAAGCAATTAAGAATGATGAAGTAAAGCTCTACCTTGTACTCATGTTTGGGTCCGCAACCCTGATTGCCCTGATGATTCACAACCAGGGTATAACAAAAACTGCTTTTGAGTCCTTCCATCACTCACTTTTTACAGTTGCCTCAATAATGACCACAACAGGTTTTGCCACACTTGACTTCAATACTTGGCCGCAGCTGTGTAAAACCCTGCTTGCATTGTTAATGCTGCTTGGAGCCTGTGCCGGTTCTACAGGTGGTGGATTTAAGCTTTCAAGATTGCTGATACTTATTAAAGCAATGAAAAACGAACTTATCTACATCGTTCACCCTAAGTCAGTAAAAAAGGTTTACATGGATGAGCATCCGATAGATTCAACTGTAGTAAAATCAGTATCTGCCTACCTTGGTATGTACGTTGTCATTTTCATCTTCTCAATACTTCTGATTTCCATAGATGAATTTGACTATGAGACCAATTTCACGGCAGTTGCCGCAACTCTGAACAATATAGGTCCCGGTCTTGGAATGGTTGGTCCCACAGGCAACTTCGGAGCCTACTCCGATCTGTCGAAGATTGTTCTTATGTTTGATATGCTGGCAGGAAGACTTGAACTTCTTCCCATGCTGATACTCTTCTCCCCCAGAACCTGGAGTAAGAGATAATCTAGTACAATAAAAGTGTTTACTGACCTATTCATAGACAGCCCAGCCCCAAAGTGTCCATTGGGAAATGTGTAGTTCTCGGACGAGGATGATGATTTTCAGAACGAAGAAAATCACACCGTAGACGAAAACAAACATTTCCAAACGGACACCTTGGGGCTGGGCGTAAGTAAAATAGCGAAATGTTTATTATCTATACTCCTTCAGTATCGCTATTACAAGATCGTAATTGTCAGGCTCATGGGGAAAGGTACAGTTCAGACAGCTTTTTATTTTTCTGTCGCCCTTATCCACTATTTTATAATCCCCGGGGCAATCATGATTGTATAAAGGGCAGTAGCAAAACAGACAGTTAATATCCGTATCACACTTATGGCAGGGATAATATTCACATTCTTTATTAGCAAAAAATCTACTTGAGTTCTCCATCTTTTCCCATCCTCTTATACCTTGGCTACTTCTTTCATTCTGTCTATGAAATTCTCTATAAATTCGATATTTGAATTGTAGTAAAAGTGCGGAAATCCCCAAAATCCATTATTTTTCACGGTCATACAATCCCACCTCACATCCTTATAGGGCTTTTTTGCGACGTATGAGTCGCCGTTTGCCGTACTGTCGTAATAATGAAACTCATGTCCTTTCATTCCGACAAGAGATGCCCGCAGTGACTTATTATTGCCGTCATTGTCATTTTCAGTCTCTGCAGCTGATGAATTTATATCTTCAATTTTCATGTATCCGAATCTGACGAGATGCCCTGTGTAAAAACATTCACCATCCACAGCACCTACCATCTTGTAGCTTTTTCCCTCCGTATCACGTATTTCCCTATGAAGGTACATAAAGCCGCCGCATTCGGCAAGACTTGGAATTCCCTTATCCAAAGCCCACTTTATCGATGCGAGCATTGGTTTATTTTCGGATAACTCCTTAAGATAGTTTTCAGGATACCCTCCTCCAAGCAAAATCCCGTCACATCCTTCAGGAAGTTTCTCATCTCTAAGCGGTGAAAAATAACGGAGTTTTACCCCCATTTTTTCAAACAGCTCAAGATTCTCGCGGTAGTAAAAGCAGAAAGCATCATCATAAGCAACTGCCAGGGTAAGCTTGTCATCAGCTTCTTCCTTTTTAAAGTCCCCGGAGGCAGGTTCTTTAAGATCCGTCCCCTCTTCTCCCGGAGCTGCCCCCGCACTCTCCATAATGGAAATGACCTCTTCCAGGTTTACGCTCTTTTCCAGCATATCAGCAGCAAGAGTGATCATCCTTTTTATGTCATCTATTTCCCCGGGGAGCTTTAACCCCAGATGTCTGCTCTCTATTTTCACGGAAGCGTTCTTTGGAAAAAATCCGAGAACTCTCACATCCTGTCTCATTTTATAAAGCTCAGCTTCCATGACGGGTTTTAGGTTTTTATAAAATCCCTCGCTTATCTTATTAAGGATAATCCCCTTTATAAGCTTTTTATCATCATCAAGAAGCATCCCCTTTATAAGTGAAATTATGGTTCTTCCGACTCCGGAGGCATCCACAACAAGTATTATGGGCGCACTAAGCGCTGCTGCAACCTCGTAGGCAGAGCCTTCGACCCCATCGGTGGAGAGACCGTCATATAGTCCCATGACGCCCTCAATGACAGCATACCTGTCACCTTTTTCTGCAACAATTCTCTCTACCCCCGAAGTTCCCGAAAAGAAGGTATCAAGGTTTCTGCTTTCAATTCCCAGTATCTTATTATGAAACATGGGATCTATATAATCGGGCCCGCATTTAAAGGAAACGGGATTAAGCCCTCTTTTAGAAAGGGCCTCTAAAAGAGCACATGTGATGAGAGTCTTTCCGCTTCCGCTCCCCGGCGCAGCTATCATAATTCTTTTTGCCGAAATACTATTCATAACACTTTTCCAATATCAAACTGTAAAAGAAAAAATCCAGATGGGATTTTGTCCGGCAAGCATGTGATGCGATCCCACCTTTCTTACATCACTTACAGAAAGCATTATCGCTTCTTCATCAGCCTCGTATTTTCGGATTATTTCTCTTATCTCATCTATAGTTTCAAGACTTACAGCATTAACAACAAATCGTATCCCATCCCCCTTTGAGTGGAGAATGTCTACGATTTCGGAAAGCTTTCCGCCACTTCCGCCTATAAAGACACAGTCAGGCCTTGGCATATCACATAGTGCCTTTTCTGCTTCGTCCTCTATAACCGTCACATTAAAAAGTCCGGCTTTACTTATATTCTCTCGTATCAGCTCTGCGGCCTCACTCTTTTTTTCAATTGTAAAGACCTTAAGTGTATCTGAAAGAGAAGCTGCCTCTATAGCTACAGAACCTGTTCCTCCTCCTATATCATAAAAAACATCTCCCTCGCACAGACCAAGCCGTATGATACTCTCATGCCTTATGCATTCCTTGGTCATAGGGACATCTCCCCTTATAAAATCAGCATCTCTCTTTATCCGCAAAACCTGTCTTTTTTTGGGGGTGTCATTATATATAAAAGCACAGACTATCCCGTTTCCTTTGAAAGACAGAGCCTCATTAAAAGAAAGCTCCGTAATCCTCTCATTTTCATAGGAAAGATTTTCTCCTACTACAAACCTTCCGTCTATTCCCATATCAAGAAGTCTTTTTGCAATTTCAGAAATATCCCCTGCCCCTGACAAAAGCACAAAAGTCTTTTTCTCATGCTTTACCCTGTCTGTAAGACGCTGCATATTCTCGTTTTGCTTTTTCCCGTGAATACTATAAAAACAGGCATCGTCATAGCTCTCTCCAAGTCTTGCTGCAAGATATGAAAAAGAAGAAATCCCCGGAATTACCCGCACGTCTATGTCACTTCTCCAATTTTTAAGTGCCAAAGTCATCTTCTTTGCCCCGCTGTAAAAGCCCAAATCACCGGAAAAAACAATAGCCGCTCTATTTATTTTTTCTTTCTGCAGGACGGGAATTATTTCATCAGAGAGGTACATTTCATACTTATTCTTACAGGAAAGATTACCCACAAGCCTTTTAGCACCAAACACAGCATCAGAGCTTTCAAGGGCATTCAAAGCTTCAAGTGTCATTGAATCCTTGGTCCCCATTCCCATACCGATGAGATATATTATTTGCTTAGTATCTTTCTCATCACCGCTTATTGAGACTTCTTTAATCTGTAATGAATCCTGAATATCAAAAGATTTCTTCCCAGTCACAAGACAGTAGGCTTCCTCTACGCTTATCCCGTTATCCCCGGAAGGCCTTTCGATAACATGAAGCATTACTCCTGTCTCTTTTGCTGCAGCCTTTTTTTCGTAAAAACCACCTGCTGCCCCGCTTTCCTTTGTTATAAGATGTTTAATGCCATACTGCTTTATAAGTGCAGCATTTAATTCCCTGCCAAAGGGTCCGTGCATGGCTATTATGTGATCCGGCTCAATTCCTTCTTTTTCACAGATTTTAAGACTTTCTGCAGAGGGAAGGACTCTTACATATGTTCTTTTCCTAACCTCCTCTGAAACACCGCTACAATATTTTTGCAATTCCTTACTTCCGGTGGTCAGCAGGACATTACCCTCCGTTTTATCAAGTACTCCCGCACATTCCTCTATTGTCTTATATTTACAAAAGTCCTCTGAAAAATCAGTGTCCTTTTCCCTGCAAACCCTGATATACTCTGCACTTAGCTTTGAAGCTGCCTTTTTAATATTTGAGGTAACTTCTGTCGCATAGGGATGTGTAGCATCAATGATCACAAGTCCGTTATCTTCTTTATCTGATAAAAAATCAGACATTTCCCCTGCATCCATCCGCCCAACGTGTATCAGGGCATAGGGATTTTCTTCCATCATCTCTTTTCCGTAATCGCTCGCAACACAGACCGTGTGGAAAATTTCATCCTTTGCCAGAAAATCCGACAGCACTCTTCCTTCTGTCGTTCCGGAAAAAATAACTATACTCTTCATAGCTTATATCCTCTGGGTGTTACCAGCTTTCCTTCAATTATACGTGTTCTTGAATTGCCGATGAAAACAGTGACAAACATATCTACCTGTTCCCTATAAAGCTCCTCTAACGTGCATACCTTTTTACTATAGCCTTCTCTGCCTATGTTTCTGACATATCCGCAGGGTGTATCGGGTGATAGCTTTTCCATAAGTATTTCACAGGCTTTTTGCAGATAGTCTGCTCTCTTTTTACTTGCCGGATTATAAATCGCAATGCAAAAATCCCCTAAAGCGGCACACCTTAACCTGTTTTCAATTATTTCCCAGGGAGTCAGAAGATCGCTTAAGCTGATCACGCAAAAATCATGACTTAAGGGTGCGCCAAGAAAAGCTCCCCCGCTTAGTGCAGCAGTTACTCCGGGCACAACCTCTATATCGGTAAAGCCCGCTTTTTCCGCAACCTCAAATAAAGGCGAAGCCATTCCGTATACCCCCGCATCACCGCTGCAGATAAGAGAAACCACTTTACCCTCATTTGCAAATTCCACGCACTTCTCGCATCTTTCTATTTCTCCGCGCATTCCGTTTTCATAGAAAGCCTTATCCGGATAATCCCCTTTTACAAGCTCCGTGTATGCTTTATATCCCACAATTATGTCACTGCATTCAAGGGCATCACGCGCCATAATTGTCATCATTTTCCCATCTCCGGGGCCAATTCCGACTACAAATATCTTTCCCATAAAACTCTCCTTGCTACGGCAATCGTCATTCCGTCTTCTGCCTTCTTTTTTACAACAAGCTCCGCTCCCGGTCCTGCTCCGATAATTGCAGCCCTTTCGCACACGTTATCGACTCCGACGGTTTTTTCAACAAATGCAGAAGCTTCAAACTCGCCTGCTGCCCTTCTCAAAATATCTTTATCAAAGGACAGAACCGGTATCCTGTATTTATCCCGAAGAGAAAGGATTGCAGGCTCATCCTCCTTTAAATCGATCGTACAAAGGGCATATACATCACTCACCTTTATATCGCTTTCTTTCAGTGTTTTAAGGAAAAACTCCTCCACCTCCAAAATATCCTTATTACGTCTCATGCCAAGACCGACAGTATATTTTTTTGGTTTTAGCAAAATTGAATACTCATTGTCCGTCTCATCCGAAACTATCACATCAACCTTTTCCTTTGGAGGAAAATCCTTTATGGATAGGGTGACCTTCTTATCTTCAATCGCCTTTGCGGAAACCTTTTTTATCCCGTCCCTGTTATTTATGTTAAGCCTGTGTTCCTTAGCAAAGGTATCCACTGAAAAAGTATCGTTTATATCCGTAGATGTGGTAATTACAGGTACAGCTCCTATAAGCTCTGAAAGAACTGCAGCCAGCTTATTTGCGCCTCCTGCATGTCCCGAGAGAATCGGAATCACAAAGCTCCCACTGTCATCTATCACAATGACGGGACAGTCGCTAAGCTTGTCCTTTGGAAGGCCCGCTATTGCTCTTACGGCAATTCCCACAGCTCCCACAAATATAAGTGCATTCCCGGACTTAAATACTGACTCTGTCCACTCAGAAAGGCTTCCTGTTATCTTTATAAAGCCTTCCCTTATCGTATCCGTTTCCATGGATATGTATGCTTCTATCCCGGAAATCCCCCTTTCAAGGCTCAGCTTATTTATTTTTTCAATGATTGCCTCCCCATTATGGGTAAAGCATATGGCTATTTTCTTCATGTTCTTTAATATGTTTTTTAAATTATTGTAACTTAAACTTCGCACAGTGGAAACTGGGCTGAGCTTGCGGCCATCTGCCACTCACACCCTCAGACCATATACTCATTTTCACCGTCAACCTACGAAAAGCATTCATCAGGCTCTTTGTTTTTTCTTTATTTCATGCGTGGTGCAAAACTCAAGGCTGTTTGCAAAAGCCACTAACGTTCTTTAGACTTTTTGGCAAGTGATCCTGAGCTTTGAATTTTCTTATGCTCGCATAACAGATTTCAAGTGCATGCGTGATAATTAGCGAAGAATGAGCGATTTTTATCACGCATGCACAATCAAAGAAATCTGTGTGAGCATTAGAAAATTCAAGCGAGAGAATATCGCAGCGAAAAGTCTAAAGAATGTAAGTGGCTTTAAGCAAACATCTTTCAAACATGTTGCCCACGCATGATAAAAAACAAAGAGCCTTATGAATTTCGCCAGATGACGGTTCATCTGAGTATATGGTCTGAGGGTGATGGTGGCAGATAGCTGCAAGCTCAGCCCTTCTTTTCGTGCGAAGTTTAAGTTATTGGCATAAGATCTATGTTTACTTGGTCGCCTTCCTAAACTCCGTGGAAAATGAAGGGTCGTACAGCTTTGATCTGTCGTATCTTCCATGCTTTATCGCATCTCCTATGAGCACAATTGCAGTCTTTGTTATATTCTCTTTTTTTGCCTGTTCTGCCATATCGCCTATTGTACAGATAAGCTTTTTTTCTTCCGGCCAGGTCGCCTTATAAACAATCGCTGCGGGAGTTTCCTTGGAATATCCTCCAAGGATCAGCTTGTCTGCAAGTTCTTCCAGCATTCCTGCGCTTAAGTAAATTGCCATTGAAGCCTGATGCTGTGCAAGAAGCTCCATCTTCTCTTTTTCGGGAACACCGGTCTTTCCTTCAAGTCTTGTTATGATCAGGGTCTGCGAAACTCCAGGAAGTGTATATTCAAGATCAAGGCTTGAAGCGGCACCAAAGCATGCACTTACTCCGGGGCAGGATTCATAGCTTATGTTCTCTTTGTCCAGAATGTCCATCTGCTCCCTTACAGCGCCGTATATACTGGGTTCTCCTGTGTGAAGCCTTACTACTTCAAGTCCGTCTTTATCTGCCTGCAATGTAACCTTCATAACTTCCTCAAGCGTCATTACAGCGCTGTTATATACCACGGCATCTTTTTTTACGTATGACAAAAGTTCAGGATTTACCAGACTTCCCGCATATATGATCACATCTGCCTTTTTTATAAGTTCCATTCCTCTTACAGTTATAAGATCAACAGCCCCCGGACCCGCACCAACGAAATTAACCATAGTCGCATTCCTCATCGTAAAACTATTATTTTATCTGACTAGTACCCTTTCTATTACAGGTACAATTTCAGTATCACATTACAAATCCAATAACTCCTCAGCATTTTCTGTTTTTCCAAGAAGTCCGTACTTATTTGAGTACACAATACACCTTATATCAATCTGCCCAGCGGCTCTTTTTTTCAGATAAAAATCTATCTTCTCCATAATGTAGGAAAAGCACTGTTTTTCTATGCCTTCCCGTATATATACTGAAATTGCTTCCTCCGTGGACACACACCCCAGAATATCCAAAAGAGCTTCCTTCGAAGCATCACATCTTATGGCAGCTGCAGCCATAAGCTCCATCCTGCAGTCAGCCTCCCTTGAGTGGGTATTCATGATACCTCCCGATACCTTTATAAGCTTTCCGATGTGTCCGCAAAGAAGCAGTCGTTTAAAGCCAAGGTCCTTTGCCATATCGATGGTATCTCCTATAAAATTAGAGCATTTCACGGCTTCGTCCAGATTGTAGGAAAAGTTTTCCTTCATAAATTCCAAACCGTAGTTTCCGGGCGAAACCACGATGGTTTCCTTCCCCAGCGCTCTCGCCTGATTCAGTTCAACTTTTATGGTATCAAGAAGTGCTTTGGTACTCATGGGCTCAACGATTCCGGTCGTCCCTATAATTGAAATGCCGCCCTCTATACCAAGCCTCGGATTAAAGGTTTTCTCCGAAAGCGCCTCTCCATCAGGCACAGAGATTTCAACCCTAAGGCTCTTTTCACAGTCAAAAACCTCCATGACTTCCCTGACTTCTTTTTCAATCATCTGCCTCGGAACAGAATTGATTGCTGCATTCCCCACAGGTTGATCGAGTCCCGGACGTGTTACTCTGCCAACACCTTTTCCGCCTTCAATGATGACTTTTTTATCGCACCCCTGCGTATTATCGAAGCTTACCTTCGCGTAAATAAGCGTGCCGTTTGTTATATCTGGATCATCGCCTGACTGCTTTCTCACAGCACAGCTTGCGTATTCCTCGCCTACATCCGCAGCCTCAATCTTCGGGCAATACTTAATCCCGGCAGGAGTATCGATTTCTATGCTGTTCTTCTTTTTTCCGGAAAGTAGCATGATAGCTGCAGCTTTACCTGCTGCCGCAGCACAGCTCCCTGTTGTGAATCCCTTCTCCATAATTGTCCTCGTATATTACTGATAATAATCACTCATCCAAGATCGTAAAGTATCGCATTGCAGATTGCGGCGGCGATGTTGCTTCCGCCCTTCCTGCCTTCGTTTATTATATAGGGCACATCGCTATCTAAAAAAAGCTCCTTAGCCCAAACCACATTCACAAAACCGACAGGCACTCCTATAACAAAGTTCGGAATAAATATATTTTTTTCCATCATCTCATGCAGCTTTATGAGTGCTGTCGGAGCATTTCCGATCGCAAAAATTACATCTCTGTCCAGCTTTGCAGCCTTCTCCATAGAAACCGCAGCTCTTGTAATTCCCCGCTTTTTTGCTTCAAGAGCCACATCCTCATCCGCCATAAAGCAAAAAGCCTCACCACCGAATAAAGAAAGCTTTTTCTTGTTTATTCCCGAAAGAGCCATATTTGTATCGGTAACAATACATGCCCCGTTTCTTACGAGCTCTTTTACTGTTTCCACAGCGTCTTTTGAAAACCGAAGAGTCTTTGCATAATCAAAATCAGCAGAGGTATGAATGCATCTCTTCGTGATAAATGCCGTTTCCTCATCAATAATGATCCCGGCTTCCTCAAGCTCTTTTGTTATTATTTCAAAGCTTCTTTTTTCAATTTCCCATGGCTCAACTTTTTCAAAATTCATCCGGATTCCTCTTCAAAAGTTTTTTCATTTTTCATAGCTGTAATCAGTTTTTCGTTATCTTCATGACTTTTTACCGCTATCCTGTAATAGCCCTTACAAAGTCCCGTATAATCACTACAGTCCCTTATCATTATTCCCTTTTCGAGAAGTGCCTCATACAACATCTCCGGGCCTTTAAAAAATATAAATGCAGTATCGCTTTCAAAAACCTTAAAACCAAGTTTCCTTAATTCATCCTCCAAAAAACGCCTCTCAGTACTGATAAGGTCCATCGTTTTATCTATAAAATCGGATTCTTTTGCCAATAATATGCCACTGATAATACCCGCTTCGCCCGGAGAAGAAAGGTTCCACTCAGGAAGCTGTTGTATCAGCTTTTTTATATTTTCAGGACAAGATACGACATATCCCATTCTGATCCCGGGCATAGACAGAAGCTTTGTCATTGATCTTACAATAAAAAGACGCTCATATTTTTTTATCAGCTTCGAATGACAGTAAAGGCCTTCCTTCCCTGCCTTATCGGACATTGCAAAAAAACTCTCGTCAAGACATACATATGCGCCTGTTTTGCATACTTTATCAAGAATTCTTAAAAGTACATCCTCATCGATATTTGCGCCTGTGGGATTTACAGGATCACAGATAAACACCATATCTATATCTTCTTTTATGCTTTCCGCATCCTGAAAGGTAAGCTTAAAACCGTTATCTTCACTAAGAAGCTTTTTCTCAATTTCGCACCCCGCTGCCTTTAGCGCATACTCATAGCCCGAAAATCCCGGTTCATATAACAGAGCCTTTTTAGGGGTAACCTCTCTTACCATAGCCATGATGAGCTCAGATGCTCCGGCACCTGCATACGCACAGCTTTTATCAAATCCCCATGCCTTCGCGATTTTTGACCTGACCTCTTCCTGTCTGATATCAGGATAGTTTCCGGCATTGTGAAGTGCCCCGCTCACCGCATCCATAACCTCTTTTTGTATTCCAAGAGGATTTAAATTTACCGAAAAATCAATATTTACTTTGTTTCTGTATATATCTCCGCCATGTGACATATAGCTTGACTATCCTTTTTATATTTTTCTGAAAGCTCTAAATATTCTGCTCTACAGACTCAACAAGCTAAGCATACCAATCACCACTATTGCGGTAATGCCTTCTGTTATAAACATAAGCTTTCCCGCTCTTTTAATATCCTCAGCTTCGGCCTTTCTTATCTCATCACCTATAGTCGGTTTTTCCACCGGAACACCTTTATATAAATGTGTACCGCCAAGCTTTAGCCCCAATGCTCCGGCACACACGCTTTCTGTCTGCGCAGAATTAGGTGATTTGTGATTATATCTGTCTCTTCGCCATATTTTAAAGGCCCTCATCCCACTGTATTCGCGTGAAAAAATGCCAAGCACAAAGGCTCCCGTCACCATAAAAAGAGCACTTAGTCTTGAAGGTATAAAATTAAAAACATCATCTGCCTTTGCAGCAAAAAAACCGAAGTTCTCATATCGTTCATTTTTATATCCGAGCATTGAGTCCATTGTATTTACTGCCTTGTAAGTCATACCCAAAACAGGCCCGCCTATTGCGGTATAAATAAGAGGCGCAATAACTCCGTCAGATGTATTTTCAGCCACAGTCTCAACAGCAGCCTTGGTGATTTCTTCATAAGAAAGCTCATCCGTATCACGCCCGACTATCATTGAAAGAGAAAACCTTGCGCCATTTATATCTCCCTTTTGTAATTCTCTGTAAACTGCCATGCTCTCTCTGCTAAGACTCCTTGCGGCCAGAATATAGCAGGTCAGCACCACTTCTGCAAAAATCCCAAGGTTCTTATTTAATTTATATGCAGTCATTACAACAAGAAGCGTGACGGTAAAAACTGTTATCACAACAATGAACCATAAAAGAGTCCCGTTTCTTTTTTCCTTTTCTCCGTTTCTTTCCCCGGCCACAAGATCTCTTCCAAGAAATCTTTTTTCCAAAGCATAAATCAGATTTCCTATAGCTCTTATAGGATGCGGCACAGAGTGCGGATCTCCGACTATCTGATCAAGTATGATTCCCAAAACCAGACTTACAATATGAGCTTTTAAAATGTCTGCTATCATCTGCATTATCTTTTAAGACTGTCTCCTGCTTCAAAATATTGTCCCTTTTATCGGTCACTATCAAAACACATACAGCGTAATCGCCAGAACAAGTGTGCTTACAATTTCCCCAACGGTAAGGAAAAAGCCTGCCGTATCTCCCGTCACACCGCCAAATTCCTTGTAGGCTTTATATCTGTAGTAAATGGAAAAGCCCGCAAAGGACAGTATCACCAAAAGACCGTACAGCACATTCATATAAACCATTACTGCACAGGAAAAAAGCACCCAGAGTGTAAGAGCAAAAACCGTCCCCCTCTGCTTATTTTTTGTTTCCTCATATAGCATTCCGCTTTTCCTTGCCTTCGTAAAAAGTATCGAAGTAAGTCCACTGAGAGCTCTGGAAAGAACGAAGGACATTCCGAGTATGGCAAGAAGCCTCTCATCACATTTTTCACTTAGTAAAATTCCGGTTATTCCTGCCGCATATAGCAGTTCCCACTTTAAAAGTGAAATTACCGCAAAAGCACCTATGTGAGCATCCTTTAAAATTTCAAGTTTTTTGTCCTTTGATGCATAGGAATGAAGGGCATCCTCCGTATCCATAAAACCGTCAACATGAAAACCGCCGGTGATGATAAGCGGAACTGCAAGTGTAAGGATAATCCTTACTGCCACAGGTAGTGTATTTACGTGTGGTACACTATTTAATATATATACAAGTCCTCCTATAACAGCTCCGACAGCAGGAAAAAAGGTCAGGCTGTGAGCCATATCATCTTCCTTCCATTCAAATACGGGCATCGGTATTTTACTGTACATAGAAAAAGTTACTGCAAGCCATCTGAATATATTCAAGTTTTTCCCTCTTTCCGAAGATCATATATTTTATCCGAAAAATCCATTAAGTTCTTATTTACCATGCAGAGAACCTTCACATAAAGCCTTGTCTCATCATCATATCCCTCTGCGTCCTTTTCATACTCATTGGTAACGATTATGAGATTATTCACGCTGTCTCCAAGCCTTTTTATGTCCTCTGCAATTATTTCCGAAAAATCATTCAGAAGATTGCAGCTTTGCTTTTCAGAAGAGTCATCTGAAATCATGTCTTTTAAGATATCAGCTTTCAGATCACAAAAGCCTCTCTCCTTCGCATTTTCGTACATCTCATTTCCCACAAGATTGGATACGCATTCAAGAAGTACTGTCGTCTTACCGGGCTCGTCTATACTGCTTATCACATCGGTAATATTATATTCCCGTTCAATGGTGTCAAACCCCTTTCCTTCTCGCTGCCTTCTGTGCCTTTGAACCCTTTCTTTTCCCTCATCATCATAGATTTTCATGGTGGCAAGATATATTCTGTGCGGGTCGCCCGTATTTATGGCAAGGTCCTCCGCAAGCAGGGATTTTCCACTATTCTTAGTGCCCATAACCAAATAAATCATGTATCATACCTCTCATACTGGTCTATCACGGTATCTTCAAAGGAGGTTCCTTCTCCGTACAGTGACATCACCATATCAAGCATGGGAAAAAGAAGCACCGCACCGGTTCCCTCTCCAAGAGCAAGGTCAGCGTTTATAACAGGCTTTAACCCCATTTCACACATGATAATAGTCATGCCCTTCTCCCTTCCCATATGTGAAGGAAGCATATAATCTCTGCATCCGGGCAGAAGCTTTTCTGCTATAAACGCAGCTACCGCGCTTATGAGGCCGTCAATCACAACGGGTATACCATACAAAGCTCCGCCTATAAAAACACCTGTTAGCGCAGCAATATCCAACCCACCAAGGAAGCTGAGCACTCTTAAGATTTCCTCTTTTGAAATTTCCCCGGCAGCTGTCATCTCCATATTACATAGAGAAATTCCCTTCTCTATGACTTCTGTTTTTTTCTTCAAACCACTCTCTGTAAGACCCGCACCTTTACCCGTATAATCCGAAGGACTAAGGCCCTCTAATACACAAAGAAGCGCAGTACTTGTGGTGGTATTTCCTATTCCCATCTCTCCTGTGGAAATTATGCCGTATCCTTCCTCATGACATCTTTTCACCGCATTTATTCCGGTTTCTATTGCTAAGAGGCACTCCCGAATTTCCATTGCAGGTCCTTTTACAAAATTCCCTGTGCCTTTTCTTATCTTTGCATTTATGACGCCTTCAGGTGTATCCTCTGAGTTTATTCCCACATCATATACAAAAAAGTCCAGAGGATATCCCTTTGTCATACTTCCGACAGAACTCTTTCTTTCGCCCATGAGTTTTGCTACATCATAGGTTACTCTCTGACTTGTCTGTGATACGCCCTCCTCGAACACCCCGTTGTCCGCACACATTATGATATGAGCTTTCTTCGACAGGTCAGGACATACTCTTTTCTGTATTCCCGCTATTTTGCTCACCATATCTTCAAAATCACCCAGACCGTCAATGGGCTTTGCTATTGCATCCCATTTTTCCCTGGATTTTTTAAAAACCTCCTCAGAGGGCTTATTTATTTCAAGCGATAATAATTCATCTATTGTCATTATTTCAGTCCCATAATTTCGTAAATATATTCCATATCAAGGCTTTCTCTTAATCCCTTTGCGAGAATGTCATACTGACTGTCCTTAAAATCCGAATAATCCATAACAGAATCGGCTAAGGTCCTTTTCCCGTTTTTTTCGGAGACCTTTTTAATTACTGCCTGTGCGATTTCTTTTTTATCAAAAAAGCCATGTATGTAAGTTCCGTAAACATTGCCCTTACAATAGCCTGTTTCTTTGTCAGTAAACCCGGTTATATTCTCATACGGCTTTGTTTTTCCCATATGAATCTCATAGCCGGAAACCATGCAGCCTTCCATCCCACAGAGAATCCCTGTAGCACCTACAACTTCTCCCTCATATTCTGTCCTCACCTTTTCCTTCAGAAGAGTTGTATCAGCAGGCAGAAGATTAAGCCCTTCTGCCCTTCCGCCCTCTTCCACATTATAAGGATCGTCTATAAATCTTCCTAGCATCTGATATCCGCCGCAAATTCCAAACACACAGGTTTCGTTTTCCGCAAGCCTTATCACGGCATCGGCAAGTCCGCTTTCCTTTATGCTCCTTAGGTCGAATATAGTGTTCTTGGATCCCGGAATGATTATTATGTCAGGATTTCCAAGTTCGTTTTTTCTCGTGACATATCTTACAGATACATCTTCAATCTGCTCAAAGGTATTAAAATCCGTAAAATTAGAAATATGCGGAAGTCTTATAACTGCTATATCAAAGCTTCCTGCACCTCTTTTTTCAAATCTCTCCGACAGGGAGTCCTCATCGTCCAGCGTCACCTGCATATGCGGGACAACTCCCACAACTCTCGTCTTTCCCCTCTCTTCAAGGATCTGAATTCCGTCCTCAAAAAGGCGGCTGTCTCCTCTGAACTTGTTTACTATAAGTCCCTTAACCCTGTCTCTTTCTTCCTTTGTAAAAAGATCAAGCGTTCCAAGGAGCTGTGCGAAAACTCCGCCCCTGTCGATATCTCCGACAAGAAGGACCGGTGCGTCAAGAAGCTTTGCCAGTCCCATATTTACTATATCGTCCTTTTTCAGGTTCATCTCCACAGGAGAACCTGCCCCTTCAACAACTATGATGTCCGACATTTGGGACAGCTTTTCGTAAGCCAGAAGGATATCTTTTACATAATCCTTCTTATGTCTGAAGTATTCCATGGCTTTCATGTTTCCGACAACTCTGCCGTTTACTATAACCTGAGAGCCGACATCGCTTGTAGGCTTTAGCAGTATCGGATTCATTATTGCCAAAGGCTTTGTTCTTGCGCACTCAGCCTGCATGACCTGAGCTCTTCCCATCTCCAGGCCTTCCTCTGTTATGTAGGAATTGAGCGCCATGTTCTGGGATTTAAATGGAGCCACTCTGTAACCGTCATCGGAAAAAATCCTGCAAAGACCTGCTGCTATAACACTTTTTCCGGCATTGGACATAGTCCCCTGAATCATTATCACTTTAGCCATGGTGTTTCTCCCAATATCTCTATATCTGTATTTTCAATATGATAAAGTCTTCTTATGAAAGCTTCCTCAAAGACCTCTGCGGGAGTTCCTATTCTCATGACTTCTCCCTCTCCGATCGCAACCACGGTGTCCGAAATATTTCTTGCTATTCCAAGTTCATGAAGTGACATTAAAACAGCCACATTCTTTTTTCTTACAAAATCTCTTATTTTCACAAGGATGTCTATCTTATGTCTGATATCAAGAAACGATGTAGGCTCATCAAGAATCAGTATCTCAGGTTCCTGACAGATTGCCCTTGCAAGGAGGACTCTTTGCTTTTGTCCATCGCTTATATTGGTAAAAAAGGAATCGCCAAGCAGTGAAACATCAGTCCACTCCATAGCTTCATCCACCTTTTGTTTGTCTACATCCGACAAAATTCCAAGCTTTCCCGTATATGGATATCTTCCCGTCTCCACTACTTCCCTGCAGGTCATAAGCTCAGGTTTTATTTTGTAGGTCATAACAAGTGACATACGCCTTGCAATTTCAGATGCCTTAAGCATGGCTCTGTCATCTCCGTTTAAATATACCACGCCTCCACGGTCCTTAAGCTCACCCGTAAGAGTCTTTAAAAGCGTAGTCTTGCCGCATCCGTTTGGGCCTATAAGCGTAACTATTTCTCCCGGTTTCACAGAAAAACAGATATCCTCTATCAGATTTGTTTTGTAGCCGATATTTAATTTTTCGGTTCGTATTCCGTCTGTTTTATTCATTTAATCCTTATCCGTCCGCAAGCTTTTGCCTTTAGTTTCGTCCGCTTCTCTTTATCATCATGAATATTACCACAGGTACTAGGAATACTGCGGTAACAGAGCTGATGCTTACTTCCGTTGGGGCAAAAACCGTTCTTGCGATCACATCACAAAAAAGTGTAACCAGCGCTCCTCCGAGAAAGCTTGCCGGTATCATCACATGCGCACTGTCTGTCTTAAGACACAGCCTTACAAGATGAGGAACCGCTATTCCGACAAAGGAGATAGGTCCCGCAAAAGCAGTTACACAGGCAGCCAGAAGGCTTGATATAAAAATAAGTATGATCCTTAGTGCCTTTATATTTACTCCGACACTTCTGGCATAAGCCTCCCCAAGCCTGTATGCATTCATGGGTTTTAAAATAAACACTGTCATTATAAGTCCTGCGGCAACTATAACCGATATGACTCTAATTCCGTCCCAATTAATTCCCGACAGACTCCCCATTGACCAGTTGTGAAGATTGACGATATTTGAATCATCCGCAAAGGTCACCACAAAGTCCGTTATCGCAGAGCAGATATAACCTATCATTATTCCGCAGACAACCAGTATACTCATACTTTTTACTTTTGCGGAAATAACAAGCACAAAGGACATTGCGCAGGTCGCGCCTATAAATGCCGAAAATACCATCATGTTAAGACCCATTTCTTTTCCGGCAGATAAAAAGAAAATCATTGTTATTGCTACAAGCAGCTTTGCTCCCGAAGAAATGCCCAGCACAAAGGGACCTACTATAGGATTCCCGAAAAAGGTCTGAAGAAGATATCCCGAAAGTGCAAGTGCTCCCCCAAGCAGAAATGCGGAAACCGTCCTCGGAAGCCTGATGTTATATATAATGTTCATCTGCATGGTATCGCTGTCATCACCCGCAAGTATCCTTAATACATCCTTCGCAGGCATATAGGCACTCCCAAGAATTATGTTTATCCAGACAAACACTGCTATAAGTATTACTATTAACACAAAAAATATAAACGCCCGTCTTTTACTCATAACTATTATTCCAGTTTGTTTAAATAGGTATAGTCTCTGTCCTTTTCCATAAACACATCATTTAAATCCTTCATAAATTCAGCCATTCCCGTTATCTGCTGAAAAAGATTTCTCTCCGTGCAATATACCCTTTTCTCTTTCACTGCCTTAAAGTCCTTAAACAGATTGTTTTTCCCAATCAGTTCTTCGATGGAAGAAATCTCCCCGCCAATAGTGCTGTTGTATATAATGATGTCTGCATCCGCAGCCTGTGCGTAGAAGTCCTCCATCTGCATATTCATTGAAGACAGTGCATTATCTCCTTCACCCGCTCCTGTCAGTGCATAATTTCCGCCTGCAAGCTCGATCATTTTTGTGATGTAATCGCCGGATTTTCTGACATTTATCATTCCGTTTGCAGTCACATGAAAAAATGCAACCGTCTTACCGGTATCTGCTTTTTTCTCCATAATAGGTTTGATGATTCCAAGCTGCTCGTCAAAATACTCTTTTGCTTCCTTTTCCCTGTCAAATAAAACTCCGTAAAGCTTTATCCATTCAAGGCGGCCTATCGGGTCCCTTTCGTAACTTGAGGTCTCAACGAGTACCGGAATTCCAAGCTCTGTAAGCTTCTCCTTTACAGCAGGCTCGTGATATATCATTGTGTTCTCTATGGCAAGATTACAACCCGTTTGTAAAATAAGCTCATAATCAGGAGCTCTGTACTTTCCCGCATATATAAGCTCGCCTTTTTCCATCGACTCTTTTGCGGCATCTATATACCAGTCGCTTTCCTTCGTCCCCGATAACTTCACCATGGGAAGCGCATCGCAGGTATTTATAAGATCCATTGCAGAAGTCGATACGAGATAAGTTCTATCAAGGGGCTTTTGTAAGATCACAACGCTCTTTGGAAGCTTATCCGGCACTTCCTTATTTTTGGGAACCAGCAGATAGTCTCCTGAGTTTTCAATTGAAATGTAAGCGTAATCTCCATACTTTTCAATCTCAAAACCCGCCGCGTATTCCAATGCTTCCGTTTCCGATTTTACAAGGCCTGACGAAGAAAGTGCTTTTCTTACTTCCTCCCTGTTTGTTTCTATGGCTTCAATGCTCTCAGTCCTAACCTCGCCTTTTTCGCCCCAGGTTATCAGATACTCAATCTCATGGGGAGTACTCATCGCCACCGTATCTCCGATAACCTTAAGAGGCTCTGAAATATTATCTATTTCAACAGTAAAGGTGGATTCACCACCGTTATTTTCATTTTCATATCTGATGCCGTTTACTATCATGTAGTCGTAATTCTTACTGCTCCACACGAATCTGGCTGTCAGCCTTCCATCGACATCTGTAATTTCAACCGGGGATTTTATATAGGCTTTCCCCGAGCCGCCTTCGAATTTTATATCAATCGTATATGTCTTTTTTTTAATTTCCTCATTTTTTTGATAAGAGGAAGTAACCCCCTGCGAAGTGCAGGAGGTTACACCTAAAGATATAAGTAAGAATAAGAAAATTATTGATAATCTTTTTATCATTCAGTAATCTGATCCTTCTATCAAACCACGTTTACATAAACATTTTTCTCTATCACCATCTGAATGTAAACGCTTATTACTTTGCGGGAGTTTCAACAACAACCTTATGGTCATACCATTTACCCTTTGTTCCGATAAGTGCAAGATCAAACTCCTTATCAAGATAAGGAACAGGTACATCAAAACCGTTTACAGTCTCAGTTGTTCCGTCATCGTATTTAACCTCATCCTTTGTGGGCATAAGAAGCTCTGCTCCATCCTTTGCGGCATCCTCTGCCACACCAGTGAAAAGATTAACGATATTCTCAGAAGGAAGAGTAATATGAATAGTCATCTTGCCATCTTTTACAGTCAGTGTTCCCATACCATCACAGGTTTCGTTTACCTTAAACATAGAGCTGTCGGTTGTAAACTTTGCCTGATACTCGCCGTCTTCAACAGCAGCTGCGCTCTCTGCTGCAGCCTTTGTGTCACCCTCAGCATCAAGAGCAGCCTTTGTATGTGCAACGTAAAGTTCTTTTACTGCATCAATTCTTCCAAGACCTTCAATCTGACAATCAACAGATTCAAAAGCACCTGAAGCCTCAAACATGCTCTTCCAGGAATCATCGTCATCTCCTGCCATATCATTGTTTGCGTGATCACCCGCAACTACCATGAGCGGACGAAGTACAACCTTGGTATATCCTGCTTCCTTAACAGCTTCGATCACCTTATCACATGCTGTGTCCTCGGGCTCACCTTCAACTGTTCCGATGAAAACATTCTCATAGCCAAGCTCTTTCATCTGTGTTGCCATCTGTGAATAACTTACCTTAGCAGTGTGAGCAGTTCCATGTCCCATGAACACAAATGCTGTTCCATCTGCTGCGGCATCCTCAAGCTTATCAAAGCCTGCTGACTTTACAGCTTCCTCTGTGATAGCACAAGCCACTGCCTTCTTATCCTCATTGATCACAGTAGCATCATTTCCTACTTCTCCAAGGAGCGGTTCTGCTACGCTTACACTGTCGAATTTATCTGTATATTTCTCTAATGTTTCAGTAAGCTCATCATACTCAGCGCCATGCATAAGGTGTGTAGGCTGAACCACCAGCTTCTTTACACCGTTTGCAACCGCTCTGTCAAGTGCCTGCTCAACATTGTCAATCTTTTCTCCGTCTCTTGCCTGAACATGATTGATAATAATCTGGGCTGTAAAAGCTCTGCGTACGGACCAGTCAGGATTTGCCTTGGCGATAGCCTGCTCAATTCCACTTATGTCCTCTACTCTGCTGTCATTAAAGGAGGTTCCGAAGCTAACTACAAGGATCTCGTTTTCTCCGATGTCATCAGCATTTAACGAATCATCCTTAGAAGCATCTCCTGTGTCTCTTCCAAAGTAATCAGGATCTGCTTCCTCACCTTCTACCATCTCTTTCTGCTCATCACTTAAGGCATCCCATGCTGCCTTTGCTTTCTCACAGAGCTCATCTGTTTCGTCGGTTCTTTCCTGAACATATATGGAATCAATAAGATCCGCTACTTCCTTTGCTCTCTCTTCATCGCTCATATCCGCATTCTCATCTCCCGAAGTCTCTGCATTCTCTGAGTCTTCAGCCTCCTCAGTAGCCTCTGCATCTGCTTCGCTCTCCTCGCCTGTTGCCTCTTCCTCCTTGGAAGTCTCAACATCCTCTGCCTTTTCTTCACTGCCGGCATCCACAGCTTCGGTACCTGCGGTATTGTCTGCCGCTGTGCTGCCACAACCTGCAAGAAGTGACATTGATGTTGCAGCAATCAAAATTGCGGTTAATAGTTTCTTTCTCATAATAATCCTCCTGTAGATAAATTATTGCTTGTTGAAAAGCAAGCACGCACTGAGCCTAAAAAACTCGCTAAGTGCTCTGCATAAAATAATAAGACCCGTACCGGAAATTACCGGAACGGGTCTTTTGCACACGAAAAACACAGGGTTTTAAACCCTGTTTGTTCAGTACGATCAATTACTCGTGATCCGGAAAAAATTCCTGTACCTGTTATATGGCAGGTTTCCTGGCTCATGCATCATCATACTGTCATCTGCCTTCCCGGGATATCCCAGTGGTCATCAAGATGCGATAACAGTACTCCGCATTTACAGTGACGAGTTCGCACAGGTTTTGCACCTGTTTCCCTTTTAACCTCTGCAGCCTGACAAAAAAATTTGCGTTATACACCGGACCTCAAACAATTTCGAATTCTCTTTTTAAGATCATGTAAAACCACAAGCTGCAGCGGCACCATAAAACTATCTGTCTTAAATTGCACAAATTGTAACATATGAATTATATATGCTCAAGGAAATTCCTCATATCTTTATACTTAATTAATATTCAGCAATTCCGCAAAACTATCTATTGGGTAATCCGTCTTTTCATAAGCTGATGCTTCGCCTATGCCCGCAACTGTCATCCCTGCTGCCTTTCCGGCATCAACACCCGCACGTGCATCCTCTACAACAATACAGTTATGGGGATCCTCCAAAATAAACTCAGCGGCTTTTTCGAAAACCTCCGGATCAGGCTTTGATCTTGTTATGTTCGTGCCGTCTGAAACCGCATCAAAATAATCCTCCAGCTCAACTTTTTCCAAAATATATTTCGTATTCCTGCTGGATGATCCGATTGCGAGCTTATGCCCTCTACTTCTTAGTTCTTTAAGTGTTTTTCTTACTTCCGGTGACACATCCCCGGGAGTCATTGTTCCAAGAAGTTTCCTGTAATACTCATTTTTTTCTTCAGCAAGGATTTCCTTTTCCTCTAAGGAAAAATCATAAGTACTGTTTTCCAAAATAATGTTAAGAGATTCCATTCTGCTTACACCTCTTAATCTGTTATTTTTCTTCTCATCAAAAGGAATTCCCAGCTTATCTGCAATCATCTTCCATGCTTTGTAATGATATTTATCTGTAAAAACAAGGACTCCGTCCAGGTCAAAAATAAGTGCTTTCATACTGTAATAAGTTTCTCCTCATCCATAAATTCATAAGTTTTGATTTTCAAACACATTTTCATTTGTGCGTTTAGGAAGTCATAGCTTCATCAAAATCTCAAATCCATCTTCCCGCAAAAAGGATCTATGGGAGATTTTCCTTTAAAATCGCTTCTTCCAAGGATTTTATCCACTACTGCATCCATGACAAATTCCGAATTACAATATCCGTTTATAAAGGTCTTTATCATCGGTGTATCAAGCAGATGGTAGGGATTACCGAGGCTTACGAACATAACCGGCAGTTCATGGACCATCCAGGGCATATTGTTTCCGAGTCCGAACATTGTATGCCAGTTCATTCTGGCTGTTGTCTTATTTGATGCCGTTTCAATATTTCCCACATATAGGATAAGGTCATAGGATGACTTTAATTTTTCTACGGAATCCGTCATTACTTCAAAGCCTTCCTTTTTATATAAGGTTACTTCGAAGCCTTCCTCAGAAAGCTTTTTCATCATATAATCCGTAACTCTCTCATCGGACTCAAAACCACCCATCAGCTCAAGAAGGATACGTCTGTGCTTTTCGGGATTTATCGGAAGCAGTTTCTGTGTATCCTTTACCAGAGTTACACCCTCATCAGCGCACTGCTTTGCCCATTCCACATGCTTATCACATGACAAGATTTCAAGCGCTTCTTTACCGGGAACAAGTATGCCCTTCTCCTTCTTTTCAGGAAGTTTTAGTGCAGCCTTTGTAGCCAGAATCCGCTTTACTGCCTCCTCAAGGCGTTCTTTTGACAGGATGCCCTTCTCGTATCCTCTGCGCATGAATTCGTAGTCTTCATCTATATTTCTATTAAACAAAAACATGTCGCAACCGTTTTCAATGGAAAGAGGTACGGCATGTTCTCTGTCCATTGCACTGCAAAAACCAACCATGGGTGTTGCATCGGAAACTATAAGTCCGTTAAATCCAAGCTTTTCACGAAGAAGTCGCTTTAACAGATTTTCTGAAAGTGTAGCGGGGATTATCTTTTGCGGTGCCTGCTTGTCAAAATATTCCTCATAGGCAGGCATTGCTATATGTCCTGCCATTACGCTAAGCGTCCCTTCCTCAATCATTGCTTCATATATTTTTCCGAAGGTCTCATCCCATTCTTCTACAGATAATGAATTGACGCTTGTCACAAGGTGCTGATCCCTCTCATCAATTCCATCACCCGGAAAATGCTTGACGGCAGTTGCCACGCCTTCTTCCGCAGCTGCCTTAAGGTATCCGCGTCCCATATCTATGACAGTCTGAACATCCTTTGAAAATGCTCTTACATTGATAATGGGATTATGATAATTTCTGTCCAGATCAACCACCGGTGCAAACGACCAGTTATCACCGACTGCAGCACCTTCAGCACAGCTTACCTTTCCAAGCTGATAGCCTCTCTCTGTATTTCCCGTTGCTCCAACAAGCATTTCCCTGCCATAGTAAGTTCCTTCAACAGCAGAGCCGTTTCCGCCATATTCAAGATTAGCCGCTGTAAGGAGAGGTATTTTACTTTCTTTTTGTAAAAAACTCTGGGCTTTTCTTATCTCTTCTCCGGGACCTTCTCTGTAAAGAATTCCGCCGACCTTATATTTTTCAAGAAAAGCCTTTAAAGTCTTCTCATCCTTATCAAAAACAACGGGGCAAAAAAGCTGCCCTATTTTCTCTTCAAGCGTCATTTTTTCATATGTACTTTCAACCCATCCAATCTTTTCATCACTGAGATTAAATGGTTTTTCCTTATAGTCAAACATTACAATACTCCCTTAAAACCTCAAAATTTCTGTTAACCATTGCTTTCATGTTTAGAATTTTATATTCTATATAAAAACACTTGAACAGCATTTGTTTTTAACCATCCGACATTTTTTAATCGAATGTCCAAGTCTAAAAATCTCAGATATCACTAAATGCGGATATGAGGCTGTAAGGCAATATATTGAAAGGTAATAGTGTTATGACAAAATATACGACCTACGGAAAATTCCAGAATGAAATGAACTCCTATTACAGTCGAACAGGGATGAAGCTTCAGTTCACGGAAATGATACAGCGAATGGAGGAAAAAGGAATGATGGACTCAGCTCCATCCTTTTGCAGGATTCCTCTTGATGCTCTTTCCATGAATGATGAAGATTTTGATAAACTGGTTGATTCTATCCCTATCCGGATCGGAGGTCAGTATTCCAGCTCAAATGAAATAGGTGAGGAAAAAATGATCCCCACTCTTTTTGATGTTTTCACAATCCGTCACCCCCGCCTAACACGTCATGTATCTCACGTTCACAATTACTTTGAGATAAATTTTATCGTAAAGGGTAGTGCTGTTTTTTATTTTGAAGAATCAGCCCACCCCATGCACGAGGGAGAGGTCTGTATTATTGCCCCGGGATCAAGCCATGATGTCATCATAGAAGACGAATCCTCCATCGTTTATACCGTTTGCATCAGGAAAAGTACCTTTGAGAGCACCTTTTCTTCCTTTATGCATCATGAAGATCTGTTATCCGGTTTTTTCCGCAATATTTTAAAAAATGAAGACCGCACAAATTACCTTATGCTTTTTACCGAAAACAATATGGAGTGCAGGATTTTTTTAAGAAAACTCCTCATAGAAACAGAGAACCATGACAGCTATAGCAATAACTGCTGCATCAATCTGATAAATCTGTTCTTTGCAAACCTGCTCCGAAATTACAGTAAGACCATATCCTTTTATAACTATGACATTAACTCGGATTTCTCGCTTGTACTGCAGTATATTCAGCACAACTACAAGAACCTTAATCTGTCCGCTCTCGCTGAGTTTTTCCATTACTCGGAGCCGCACCTTAGCACTCTGATAAAGCAGAATACAGGAAAAAACTTTACCGATCTGATAAAAGCCTTAAGAATGAGGGATGCAAAGGATTTACTTGTTAACACCTCTCAGAAAATAAATGAGATTGCAGAGGAAATCGGCTATAACAGTGCCGACCATTTTTCCAGAGTATTCAGAACAGAATATGGGATGTCTCCTGCGGAATTCAGAAAGCAGAACAAAAATGAAGGACCCTTCATTCCGTTCTCAACCGAAGACTAAAATGAAGGATCCCTGTTATTACGCTACTTTATTATCGCCTTCTGCATGCATTTTTGCTTTCATCTCTTCGATTTCTGCCTTGTACTTTCTGATAGGTCCAAAGACTACACAAAGAACAACGATAAGTCCTGTAACTGAAGGTGCTCCGAATTTTATAAAGTTAAGTGCAAACATTGCTGATGCAGGCTGCTGTCCGATTGCTCCTGCAACATAACCTGATGCTGCAAGGATTGCAAGAATTCCCGAATTTGTAACTGTGTTTCCGCACTTCTGTGCAAATCCCTTGATTGAAGAAACCAGTCCGTTAGCTGTTTTTCCTTCCTTGTACATGATGAAGTCGATTGTGTCATTTACAAGAATATTAACAAGTGCATTCTGCATTGCGCCGGCCACTGATGCAATAAAGGTAAGTACGCACAGGAAAACAAAGTTTGTTTTTCCAAAGAAGAAAAGAATAATATACATAATAATTGTTGAAATCTGTGAGAAGCAAAGTGCTCTCTGACCTGTCTTAAATATCTTAAGTACAATCGGCATAGCAACAACCATTGAAACAAGTGCACCAACCGAAATAACACCCATATATACACCGATAAGATCAGGTCTTTCATAGTAGTACATCATATAGTAAACGGAAGACGCAAACATCAGACCGTACCCCATTGATGCCATTACCCAGGCAATGATGTTCGGATATACTTCCTTATATTTCAGAACCATTCCGATTCCCTTAAACGGATTCTTCTCAGGCTCAGAAAGATATATCTCCTGTCCCTTGGAAGCCTTAAATAATCCCCAGAATGAAATGAATGAAAGTACACCACAGATCAGCATGTACGGAACATAGCCGTTTGAAAAACCAAGACTGTTAAAAAATCCTGTTATATTCGGTGTGAATGTGTTCCCGATTGTAAATGCAGCTGCACAGCATCCCGCACCCATAGTAATAATCTTGTTTCTCTCCTGATCCTTTTTAACGGCTGCAGGAAGTATTGCCATCTGTGGCATTGTGTACATAGTAACTGTCATTCCGTAACCTATGTACATGATCAGAATATATACAGCCTTTGCTGTGGTATTTGTAAATCCCCAGTCTACCCATACCATAGTTGCAAAGAATGTCAGAAGCACAGGTGCAAATAAAAAGTAGGGACGATATCTGCCCATTTTCGTATGTGTACTGTCCGCAAGAACACCCATGATTGGATCGTTAATTGCATCCCATAAAGTTGAGATCAGCATTATCACTGAACATATCGCTGCAGGAATTTTCAGTGTATCTGTCATATAAACAGAAAGATAACTTGCCAAAACTGCTGCGACCATCATCGCTCCGCCATTTACGGAAGTGGCATGAAACCAGCTAAACGCACTTCCAACTTCAGATTTATTTTTCGTATTGCTATTGTTCCCCATTGTCCTTCTCCTTTTTATTTTTTTGGTAACAATGTTTTTTGCTTTGCATGATTATAATAGCAATATAGCCTGGCGCCCTCCATGTAGTTACTTTTTCCAAATCCGACATTTTTTCAGATAAGGGTATAATGCAAATTGGTTTTTTTGTATAATTATTTATAGAAATAATAAATTGTTTAAAGAGGGGAAAAACAGTGAATAAGAACATCAAATAGATTATTGTTTCATTATTGGTAATTCTGGCATTTATCATCTTTATACCGGTAAGTGCAGGTGCAAAATCCGCATCTTTATCAAAATCAAAGCTTACTCTTGTCAAAGGCACTTCCTATATTCTTAAAGTCAAAAACGGAAAAGCCAAATCCTACACTTCTTCAAAATCCAAGGTGGCAAAGGTAAATAAAAAAGGAAATATAACAGCCCGTAAAAAAGGCTCTGCCACCATAAAAGTCAAAGTAGGAAAAAAAGTGCTTAAGTGCAAAGTAAAAGTGGTTGAATGTGAACTTAGCTCAAAGAGTCTGGAGCTCAAAGATAACAGCACAGAAACTCTCAGATACGTCGGAACGGGTACAGCCGATAAATGTGTTATAGCTGATGAAACCATTGCCTCTGTGGCAGCTACCGGTGTTAACACTTTCTCCATTAAAGGCCTTAAAGCAGGGAAAACCATTGCAGAAGTTTATGTTGGGGACTCTGTACTAAAATGTGATATCACAGTAACCCACGTGGATCCCGTATATGCCTGGGTGAAAAAAGGTGTTGTAAAAGACATCCCGGACCCCAGAGTAGAAGGTCTATACAACAGATGCTATGACGCTGATATTCAAAGCATAACCGTACAAGAGATTTTTAATGCTCATGACAATAGCGGTAATAAAGTTACTTCAACATTCACAACCAGGTGCACAGCTCCGCTTGATACTCTAAAGCCCGATGATACCATAAGCCTTAAGGTGTCAATGAACATGTCCAATAAAGCCAAGGATGTGGGTGAGCCATACAGAATCTATGTAAGCTGGAACGGTTGCAAGTCAGGTACTGTAGATTATAACGGCGGTGACAAATTCACCTCATCTAAAGATATGTATCTAAACTGCAGTCAGAATCAGGATTTTGCTCTTAATCTCGACTCCGATGTCACCTATAAAGTTCCAAAGGGCGGAACCTTAGGCGAACAAAAAGCCATCGTTTTTTCTCAGTTTGGCGGAGCATCCATTGCCTGGATATACGAATGGAAGCAAATAAACTAAAGTATAAACTCTATAGGAATGAACCAACGCTTTAGGAACTATACTATCAAATAAGAATGCAATGCTTTGGTTCCAGTACTTAAATAAATGCTGTACTAATATATCGCATGAATAAGGCCTCCTAAGATAAAATCTTAAGGAGGCCTTTTATTATGACAAAACAAAAAGATTAAAAAAAATTCTTTGATGGCCAGGCTTATCTTCGTTCGTTGCATTTCGACAGCAAATTCCCAATTCTGACACTTGAAATCCAAACTTTGATTAGTGCAAGTGTCTGATTACTGCATAAATCTCCAGACACAACACTCGAATTAAGAATAATAGGTCAAAAAGACTCTTTACTGTGATTGTCTTTTATACTTCTTTCAAAATCACAATTTCCCCATCGCTTGATGATACCTTCAAAGACACATGCCCTTCGGTTTTTTTGCGTATGATGGCAAGAGCACGGCCATTCCAGGTGGTTGTCATATTTCCGCAATAGTTTTCCTGTGATTTGGGATTGGCAGAGCCAAGTCCAATCAGTTCACCATCTCCCATAGCCTCTACTGTAATTTGCGCTTCTTTATCTGTAAAAACATTCCCATTTGCGTCTACCAGAGAAAGATTGATATATAACAAGCTACTATTAACCGGTAAATGCTCATCAACCTCTGCAACAAGGTTTACATCACCTTTTGCCGTAGTTATCTCATATTCTCCGATATCTGCTCTGTTTTCCCTTGACACCGCTCTAAGTGTGCCCGGGGAATATGTTGTTTCAAAAATCGCCCTGCAATTATCAGCGTCAGTCATCTTCTTTTTTCCGATACTTTCATCATTAAGGAACAATTCAACCTCATCGCCTGCAGAATATATTTCCACCAAAACCGGCTTATTTTCATATCCGTCAAAGTTCCATCCTGAAATCGCATCACTCATTACCCAGGGTGTCTTTATAAGCTTTTCTCCGTAATGAGCAGGATCCTGAACTGCAATATAGGGCTTTGTTCTAAGTCCGAAAACTATCTCTCTGTAGTATGAGAGGGGTCTTCTGAATCCCGTTATATCAATATCTCCTGTATAGGCAAGCCTTGCCGGGAAGCATGCTCCAAAGCCTCCGTCCCCGAATTTATACGCAGGAATTCCAACTCCCGCTTCTCCAATGTAATCCCATCCGGTCCAGGTAAAATCACCTATAACCTGATCGTATTTCATGACTTCTCGCCAGTTGACAGCTATCTCCGGGGGATATGTTTCACTACCCACAATAATCCTGTTTGGCGCCTGATTATTATCAAGAGCATACCTCGCAGTCATATAATTATAGCCCGCAATGTCTGTTGCTGCGCAGGCCTTATCAAGCCTTTTTGTGATCTCAGGATGAGCAACAATTTTATCCATATATTTATCCATGATCGTCATGAAATCATTGACATTTATGGAGTCGTCTGTCCCATCCAGAGATGCCGCTACATCCGCAGTTATCTGTGGAACACCGTCCCCTGCCGCAAACACACCGTTTATAGATGCAAGTGTGTATCTGTAGGGATCAAGTTTATGGCAAAGCTCACTTATCTGTCTTGCAAGCCTGCTTCCCTCATCAGTTCCGATTTCCGGGATCTCATTTCCGATGGAATACATTATGACGGAAGGATGGTTGTAATCCTTCATTACCATGGATTCTATATCTCTCTTCCACCAATCATTAAAATAGAGGTTATAATCATAGTCCGATTTTGCCCTTGTCCACATATCAAAGGCTTCATCCATAATATACATTCCAAGCTCATCGCAGGCCTTTACAAGTGCCGGTGCTGCAGGATGATGTGACATTCTTATAGCATTAAATCCGGCCTTTTTTAATATTGTGACTCTTCTAAACTCAGCTTCGTAGTACGTTTTTGCACTCAAAATCCCACTATCATGATGAATACATGCTCCGCGAAGTTTTACAGTTTTCCCGTTTACTCTAAGTCCATGTTTTGCATCAAGCCGGAGTTTCCTTATACCGATAACTTCTTCAGCCTTATCCATGATTTCACCCTGACAGCATTTGCCATCTTCTCCGATATTAGCCGCAGCAATCGTAACCTCTGCCTTATACAGATTGGGAGACTCATCTGACCACAGCATTGGATTATCAATAAATAATCTGGAAAACACTTCTGCCGAATCACCCTTATTTATACTCATAACCTTCTGTTCATACGCAGCTGTTTTTCCCTTTGAGTCTTCAATTTTAAAGGTAACAAGTATGTCCTTTGGCACAGTGTCATCATTTGTTATTTGCGCCTTTAAAAGTACAGTTGCCTCCTCTTTGCTGCATTCCTCTGTAGTAGCAAGTAACCCATTTTCTTTAATATATGTATTACCTGCACTTAAAAGATAAACATCCCTATATATACCAGAGCCCGTATACCAGCGGCTATTTGGGCAGGCATTGTTTCTTACCTGAACACGTATCTCATTTTCCCCTTCTTCCTTTAGAAGCTGTGATATAGGAACGATAAACTGCGAATAGCCATAAGGTCTGTTTGCGGCAAGCTGTCCGTTTACATAGACAAACGAGTTCATGTATATGCCTTCAAATAAAAGCATGATATTTCTGCTTCTGTCTCCAGGCTTTGATTCATAAAACTTCACATAAGTGTATGAACCGCCGTTATAAAACCCTGTATTTCCTCCGTTTGGTGAGTCAGCGACATTTTGAGTCTCTATCATTGCATCATGAGGAAGAGTCACCTTCTTTGCATTTTCGGGGATGTTCCACACTAAAGCAAAGGCATCCTTGCTATCCCAAAACAGCCAATCCTCGTTCCACTTTATTTTCTTCATCAATTACCACCTCTTAAGTTTAAATATCTTATCTGTAACAGGGTTAACCGTCTCCGGCGAAAAGCCCATGTAGAATAAAAACGGCAGCTCTCCCAGGGTGTGATTACCGTTTTCAGGATCATGATTTTTGATTATTCCAAAAGCAACGGGAAGCTCCTTTTGCAAAATTCCCATTACTTCATCATCCTTCTCAAGTTCGGAAAGTCTGGTTTCAGCTCCGTACACATATCGGTAATCCTTAGACGGCATATAACTGATATCATAAGTTCCTGCAGGGAGCGTAATCATCCCATCCCAATTTACAGAATCTACATCAATGCAATCAGCATTAAACATATTTTTGCTAAATCTCGGAAGCCTTACATCTGCGCCCCCGCCAAACGGAATTTCAATATGCAGGGTGATTTTTCCATCTTCTTCGATTTTCCAGTTCGAAACATATTTGCCCTGTGCAGTTACCATCGAGGCTCCAAAATGTCTGAATCTCATAGACGGTTCGGGAGCAATGACAGCACGTTTAAAACCTTCTGCAGCGGGACGAAGTCCACCGATATATTCATACATGAACTGTACAATCGTTCCGTAGGAATAGTGATTTAATGAATTCATTCCCTCTCCGCAAATGGAGCCATCAGGCATTACAGAATTCCATCTCTCCCAGATTGTAGTAGCCCCGAGATTTACGCAGTAAAGCCAGCTCGGGAAATCTTCATTAAACAGGAATTGATAAGCAAGGTCCATCCTTCCGATTTTTGCAAGGGTGGTACAAAGAAGCGGTGCTCCTACAAATCCGCATTTTATCTTAAAGCAGTCTTTTGTAAGTCTCTCCACAAACTGCTCTGTAAGTTTGTCTTTGTCCACGTATATATCAAAAGCAAGAGCCACGATGTAAGCAGCCTGAGTATCGCAGGCAAGCCTTCCGTTTTTTGAGAAATACTCATCAAGGATTGCTCCCTTAACCTTCTTTGCCAGTGCTTCGTATTTTTCCCGATCATCTTTATAGCCAAGACGCTCCGCCATTTTTGCGGTAATGACCGTAGACCTGTAATAATAAACAGCAGACAGATAATTATCATCAGTTCCGCCCTTAAAGCTCTGCTCTGTAATTCCGTCGAGCCCCAGCCAGTCGCCAAACTGGAAAGGCAATATAAAGAAGCCTTTATCGCCATGCTCCTCATCATTTCTGTGCATGTATTCGACCCAGCCCTTCATCATCTCATAGTGCTCTTTAATGTCTTCAAGATTTCCGAAGGTGTTATACAAAACCTCGGGAACTATCGTGCTGACATCTGCCCATATACTTGCAACTCCTGCAAGATTACCTGCAGTATTAGGAAGAAAGCTTGCCACTGCACCTTCATGACGCTTTGCGTCAGACCCCAGATCACGCAGAAACTTTCTGTAAAAAGCTCTCGTATCCATGTTGTAGCTCGCTGTCTGTGAAAATACCTGTGCATCTCCGGTCCAGCCAAGCCTCTCATTTCTTTGAGGACAGTCTGTGGGCATATCTATGAAGTTGGACTTTTGACCCCATATACAGTTCTCATAGAGTCTGTTTATCTTTTCATTATCGGTTTCAATGAAGCCTGTTCTCTCCATATCTGAATAGATTACGTTTGATCTGATTTTCTCCGTAGTAAGTTCTATGTCCCCCGGCCAACCTGTGATTCTTAAATATCTGTATCCAAAGAAGGTAAACTTAGGATGTATGGTTTCCTTTCTTCCATCTGAAATGTATACGAACCGGGATCTTGCTTCGCGATAATTCTTATTAAAAAAGTTCCCTTCCTGCAGTATCTCACCACAATCTATTATGATTTTTGTATCTGCCGGAAAATCAGCGTCTATCTCCATAATTCCCGCATGGTTCTGGCCAAAATCAACAACCGTCTCCCCTGCAGGTGTATGTATTATTTCTTTTGCATTAAGAACTTCTTTTACAATCACCGGAATACTGTATCTGTCCAAAAGCTCTCTTTGCCCGCAGGTTACCTGTGCATTTCCCATGGAAGGCGTACCTGCAGTTCTGTCGATATCTTCTCCGTAATAAATCCCGGAATCGGTTACATCATTCTTCAAAACCTCAAAGCTGTCATCTGTCCCGATTACTTCATGACTTCCATCCGCATAGTCTACATGAAGCTCTGCTATAGCCTCCATTCTGTCTCCGAAATTATAACCGCCCTCAAGTCCGAAGTTGCTCATATACCAGCCCTTTGCAACCTGAATATCCAGAACACTTTTCTCGTTTAATTCATCAGTAACATCAAAGGTAATTATCTGCATTCCGGTCTCATAGTCATTTATATAAGGTGTAAGAATTTCATTTCCGATCTTCTTCCCGTCAAGATAGGCCTCAAAAACTCCAAGGCAGCTGACATACAGCCTTGCACTGGCAGGTTTTTCTTTTAAAGAAAGCTCTTTTCTGAAAATCGGATGATAGCATTCTCCTTCGCCTGCTGCGATCCATTTTCCCATCCAGGGTTCATCCATTTTCCCCGTTTCAAAAAACTGCGTCTTGGATGTAGCGCGGTCATCCCTGTCACCGGTTACAGTTACTCTCCAGAAATATCTTGTCCTTGGTTTTAATTCTATATTTATAACCTCTCCGCTCTGATCAAGCTCCGAAGATTCCTTTTTGTACAATATCTCATTAAATTCACTATCTGTAGAAACCTCCAAGACTCCGCTTTTAAGAGACTTTGAAGTCGTCTCTTCCACGTTCCAGGATGCTATTATCTTTTTAAAGCAATATCCGATCGGATTAACTATTCCATTAAGCTTTGTTCTTGTTATTTTCATTGCTTACCTCTCACCTTCTTATATGAAACATTTCTTTTATCTGACTCAAAGCGGTCAGTTATAGGCACCGTATCTTTTTCTTATTCTTATTTTATTTTCTAATGTCAAATTAAAAAATGTTTTTTCTTTTTTCATATCCGACATTTTTTCAGTTACAATTTTCTTTATTTCATATGTGGAAAAAAATCAATTAATTAACTTGAACTTCGCATATTGAAAAACAGGCCTGAGAGTAATTCTTACAATAAAGAAAAAAACTCTCATGTTATCGCATTTCTTATCAAAACGCTTTAACATAAGAGTTTTTTATAATCTATTATTCACTTACTTAATCCAGCTTTATAACATGAATGCTCTCAAGGCTCTCAATAAATGCCTCTTCGAAATCATCATCAGCAGCGCGGGAAAAAACCACAGTAAAAACTTTATTTGATGAAAGCACAATTGCAGTCATCTGATGTATGGTCTGCGCATTTTCGGGTGTGAATGAAGTCTTAATCAAATAGCCCGGAAAACCGTCAAATTCCTTTTTCTCAAAAGTTTCCATAGTGAAGTTTATGTTCTCACCATATAGATTCTGATAGTTTTCCTTCTGGATGCTTTCATACATTTTGGATGTAAGCTCATTATATCTGTATTCCACACCGTTATCAGCGGTCTTACCTGCTGCCTTTTCAGCATTGGTTAATACTTTCTCCTTTGGAAGCACTGTCATGTTATAAGTAACATTTGCCGATTCCAAGGGATAATGTTCATTTACGTATTGCCCCGGTATGTCAGAGATATGAAAGCCTGCGGGAACTATAAATGTACAGCTAAGTGCTTTAGGAAGACTTCCAAACTCCGAAGGTGCATTCGCCTCTTCTTTGTTTTCGTTTTTACCGTCAACAATATCATCAAGAACTGCTCCTGCACCAACCGAGGTAGCATCCGTAATACTCTCCGCAAAAACCCTCAGGGAGCCATTTCCATAACCGATCACCGCTATAGTCATTCCCGCCAGAGCTATAATTTTACATATGTTTTTTTTACATAAAAAATTTTTAAAAAACAACAAACGATCACCTACCAAATTACCCGTAAGCACAGAGTGCTTACGGGTGGTATAAAGCTAATTATTCAACACTGTCAATAAGCTCAAGTGTATGTTCAGCATTCATCTTCTTGCACATCTCAACAAACTTCTCAAGAGGTACATTCTGAATCTGCTTGTTGGAGCCGCGAACATTGATGGATACTGTGTTCTCTGCAGCTTCCTTATCACCAAGTACGATGATATAAGGATCTTTGTAGTTCTTAAACTTCTTGATCTTCTCCTTCATGTTGTTGTCGGAGTAATCAGCCTCTACATCAATTCCGTTCTCGAAAAGAAGATCAGCAACCTTCTTAGCATATTCGTTATGCTCAACACGAATCGGAACAATACCTACCTGATAAGGACTGAGCCAGAACGGGAATGCACCCTTGAAGTTCTCGATAATGATACCGATGAATCTCTCAAGCGATCCGTAAATAGCTCTGTGAATAACAACAGGCATTTCAAGGCTTCCGTCCTGTGCCTGATATGTAAGGCCAAAGTTATGAGGAAGCTGGAAGTCAAGCTGAACAGTACCGCACTGCCATTCTCTTCCAAGAGCGTCCTTGATCTGAAGGTCAATCTTAGGGCCATAGAAAGCTCCGTCACCCTCGTTGATCTCATAGCCGCCCTCTCCGTAGGTCTTATCAAGGATGTTCTTAAGAGCAGCCTCTGCTCTGTTCCAAACCTCGATATCACCCATAAAGTCCTCGGGACGTGTTGAAAACTCAGCTCTGTAGGTTACACCGAAAGTCTTGTAGATCTCATCAGCAATTGCAATGATATCAGCAATCTCATCCTCGATCTGTGACTCCATTACGAATGTATGGTCATCATCCTGTCTGAACTCCTGAACACGGAAAAGACCGTTCATCTGTCCTGACTTTTCTTTTCTGTGAAGGACATCATACTCACTGTAACGAATAGGAAGTTCCTTATATGAATGAACTGTTCTCTTATATGTCATCATGGCATTAGGGCAGTTCATAGGCTTAGCACCCATTGTGTCAATCTGCTCTCTGTTATAGATAACAGATCCTCTCTCAATCTTAACAGGTGCCTTAGGTGCATCCTCATCCATACTCTCTGCTACATCCGGTATATTTGTGTCTGCCTGTACGTGACCTGCAATACCGGGAACAATAAACATGTTGTTGATGTAGTGAGCCCAGTGACCACTGATGAGCCACAGCTTCTTATTATCGATAAGAGGCGCTGCTATCTCAGTGTATCCGTGTCTCTCCTGTATATCTCTTGAGAATTTAAGAAGCTTCTGATACATTCTCCAGCCTCTGGGAAGCCAGTAAGGCATACCGGGAGCTGTCTCATCAAACATGAAAAGGTCGAGCTGTGCGCCAATCTTTTTATGATCGCGCTCAAGTGCTTCCTGGATCATCTTAAGGTGAGCCTTAAGCTCATCCTTTGTAGGAAATGCATAGAGATAGATTCTTGTCATGGAATCTCTCTTCTCATCGCCTCTCCAGTAAGCTCCGGAAACTGCCTTTACCTTGTATGAAACATTCATCAATTCCTGAGAGTTCTCAACGTGAGGTCCGCGGCAAAGATCGATGAAATCATCACCTGTATTGTAGGTTGTGATAGTCTCGCCATCAGGAAGATCATTTATAAGCTCAGTCTTAAATTTCTGATCCTTGAAAATCTCAAGTGCTTCTTCCTTTGAAACCTCTTTTCTGGTCCAATCCTCTCTTCTCTTGATGATCTCGCGCATCTTATCCTCGATTGCCTTGAAATCATCCTCTGTTACAGCCTTTGGCAAAACGAAGTCATAATAGCAACCGTCTGCCACCTGCGGACCAATTGCGTACTGTGTCTCCTTACCGTAAATCTCAATTACGGCCTTTGCCAGAATGTGTGCCAATGAATGGCGATACACTTCTTTGAATTCTTCTTTTGTCATCTCTTTCTCCTTCTACCATACCAACCGGGTATAGTTACTATTTATTAAAAAAACCCTCATCCGGCCCATCGGGCCACCTTCTCCCTTAGCGAGAGAAGGCTTTATGAGGTGTTCTTTTCTTTATTGACATCTTAAATCCAAAACAGATTTTAAAATGTGGCATTCCCCATTTTTTTTTTGGGGGGGACATATATAGTTTTCGGATAAAATCCAATTAGAATTTACCTTTACCGTGGCACTTCTTATACTTTTTGCCACTTCCGCACGGGCAGGGATCGTTAGGATAAACCTTGTTCTCCTTGCGAACAGTCTGAGAAGCCTTCTGCTCCTTGTAAAGTTCCTTCTGCTTCTCCTCTGAGAAGATCTCGTTCCATTCAGGAAGACCGTAAAGCCAGTCAGCACCTGCTGCAACCATGTTCTTGTAAAGAAGTTCCTTATCAAAGCCAAGAGAAACCTCTGTATTCTCATCCATCTCTTCGATAGGATTCTGTTCCTTAAGTGAATCATTGATACCATCAAGGAAACCTGTCATTGTCATGATATCTATGCTATATTTCTCAGCCAGTTCTTTAACTGTGCCTTTAACTTCCTCATCAGGATTTTTAAGAAGGATTGCGTAGATTTCTTTTTCCTTCTGGAAATAATCTGTCCAAAGTTTCTGCAGCTGTGCCTTATCAGCTTTTTCTGAATAAGCCATATCACGCCACTGTTGTAATAATGCCATAATGTAACCTCACTTCCAAATTAAATGTATTTCTATGTGCTCATGTTTTCCATGTCGCAATCCCTCATATTATATTATGTTTTTACTGCAATGTAAACATTCACTACTATGCTCAAAACTGGCTCTTTACGCATTTTTGTCAGTTACAGCTTTGACTTCCATGGGGTAAATAACAAACATATATAGATTCCTGAGCTCATTTTCATCTTTGCGTTCAGGAAGTCATGATGAATCTGCACACATATATTAAAATATGCAACAATCTTGGCTAATTAAGGGAATTGTGGTATCATATGCCTAGTTTAGAGGGGGTTCTTATGGCAAACTATAATAAACCTAAAAAACACAGACATAAAAGACATTATACTTTTATGATAATTTCAGGAGACTCTGACGGAAGTAGTGAAAGCTTTCATCTAAGTCATATTGCCACTCAGGTTGTGGCTTTTTCTCTATTTGCCATTTTTGTAGCACTGGTGTGCTTTCTTGTGCATTCAGCAATCACGGTTTCATCTTTAAAAAAATATGCAAACGAGCAGGATGCCAAGATTCTTGAGCTTGATACGACAAACAAAGAACTCACCCAAGCCAATTCAGAACTTCAGAATGAGGTTAGTCAGCTGAGCCAGGCACTTAACCAGAAGGTTGAGGCTGAGGCACAGACTGCAGCCGAAGAAGAACAACTCAGCATTCCTTCCCAACTTCCGATTTCCGGAACTGCTTCCATGATCAACACTTATGATGACCCGAATTCCTCTGATATTGCAATTGCCGGTATTATCGATGCCGACGGCAATGCTGTGGAAAAAGCTGAAGGTGAAGAAAACGAAGAAAATGCCGAAGAGCCTGTGGATGTATCAAAGCTTGATCCAATCCTCATTCTTTCTACCGAAGAGAATTCCACAATTATTGCCTCAGGTTCCGGTACGGTAGCTTCAGTTGCAGGAGATATCAAATACGGAAACTGTGTGACAATCGATCACGGCAATGGTTACATATCCATTTATCGAAACGCCGGTGACAGTCTTGTCCACGAAGGTGATACAGTCACAAAAGGTACTGCACTTTTTGTAGTCGGAAGTGATAACACAAAACTTGGATATCAGATAAAAAAAGACGGAGTATTTATAAACCCGGAAGAGCTCGCTCAAATAAACGGGTAAATACATATGGTAATCATCCCATTTCAAGGAGGAAACAATGGCACTTTTTAACAACTCAAAGGAAGGCGGTCTTGATGTCGCCGCAGAACCCATAACATCATTCATCGCAGCAGGCGCTATCGTTGATGGTCCTTTTTCCGCAAAGGAAAGCACAAGAATAGACGGCACCATAAACGGCAATGTATCTGTAAACGGTTCACTTATAGTTGGACCGGAGGCAAAAATAGTCGGAGCTGTTTCAGCCACCAACCTTTTTCTCGCAGGTGAAATTCAGGGAAATGTAAGCGCAGGAACAGGCAAGGTTGAGATCAGTGACACCGGAAAGCTTATCGGAGATCTGACCGCCAAAACCCTTGTAATAGATGAAAATGCAATCTTCCAGGGGCAATGCAATATGACAGCTGATAAGACTTCTGCAGAAACCGCCAAGGAACGAGCTACCGCTACCACAAACAACTGACATCAGATATTCGAGATCTGAAAATTTACGGAAAACAGAATAATTTCTTATAAGACAAAAAAATCCCCGTGACACATTTTTTCTTCCTCAGCAGATGCTGTTTAATCAAGCCTGCTGAAAATGAAAATATATATCACGGGGTATTTTGTTTTTGTCCTTACTGTTCCTTCATACGTTGGAAAACAAGTGCATAACCGTCGTCACCGTAATTAAGTGATCTGTTCACACGGCTGATCGTGGCTGTAGATGCACCGGTCTTCTCAGCTATTTCAAGGTAAGTTTTATGTTCTCTAAGCATTGCTGCCACCTCAAATCTCTGTGAAAGTGACATCAATTCGTTAACGGTACATAAATCTTCAAAAAAACTGTAGCACTCTTCCTTATTATCGAGTGACAATATAGCCTCAAAAAGGTGATCGACTGCCTCTGTACGAATTTTCTTGTTCATACAATCCTCCAATATTTCGATTGCAGTAATAATCTCTTTAAAATAAAAATTTGCAAGTTTACTATATTTCGTCAATTCACTTCACTGCTTGCATATTTTAACACACTAAACAATTAAAGTAAAGTAATGCCGGTCAAGCTTAGATGAATTGTGAATTTTTTCGCGAATATTTTAATAATTCCTTTACTTTTAAGTAGTCTTGTGATATTCTAATTATGTTGTTTTAATACAACATATCGTCAATTGATGTACTCGAATGACGATAAGAACTATTTTTTTATTTTTAGTGGAGGTAAGCTATGAACAAGGGTACAGTTAAGTGGTTCAACAACCAGAAGGGTTACGGCTTCATTTCTGATGAGGCAGGCAATGATGTATTCGTACATTATTCAGGACTCAACATGGAGGGCTTCAAGTCTCTCGACGAAGGCGCTGCAGTTGATTACGATGTAATCCAGGGCGAAAAAGGACCGCAGGCCGTTAACGTTAATAAGCTTTAATTAACGGCAAACATTTTAATCAAGACTACAATGTGCCTTATTCTTTATATATAGAATCAGCAGATGTACAAATGATTAATCAAGAACCCATCCGGTAACGGATGGGTTTTTTGAGTGCAATCTAATTTTACCAAAATTTTATACTAAATTAATTGTTATACCAAACACGGTTTGCTATTCTAAATGTGTGTTTCAATTTCTTATGGAGGTATAACGATGCAAAAACGAAACGGTTCTTTATTGTATTCTCTTATTGCAGTCATTGCAGGTGCCGTTATTATTACGGGTATCGTCATTGAGCTTTTCACAATCAACAGCACCATTGCCACCAATAATACGCAGACAGCTGCATACCGCGAACGTCTGATGGCCGATCAGCAATCAGAATTAAAAAATCAGGTTCAAAACGTTGTAAGCCTGGTTGAACAGGTACATAACGCAGCTAAGTCCGGTGCAATCACAGAAGATGACGCCAAAAGAATTGCCGCAGATTATGTACGTGAGCTTCGTTACATGGATGGTGACGGATACTTTTGGATTGATACAACAGAAGGTATAAACGTTGTACTTCTTGGACGTGAAAACACAGAAGGTCAGAGTCGTATTGATTCTGTTGACCCTAACGGCGTTCATATGATCCAGGATTTCATCGCTAACGCTAAGGCAGGCGGCGGATTTTCATATTTCAGTTTTCCTAAACCGAATGAAACAGAGCCTCTTCCCAAGATGGGTTACACACAGCTCTATGAGCCTTGGAACTGGGTAATCGGAACCGGTGTATGGATTGACCACATTGATAATCTTGAAGCTGAGTATAAAGAAGCTGCTCAGGAAGCTCTTAGCAAGGCTATTATTAAATCCGTAATAGTACTTCTGGTTCTTATCGTTTTAGGCGTAATCCTTGCCTTCTATATTGGTAAAAAAATCACAACTCCCATTATTCTTGTTGCTAAGGAAATGGAGAAAATGGCGAACAGTGACTTTAGTGATAATTCTGACATGAAGAAGGTTCGTCCTCTTAAAAAGAACAATAATGAGATTGGTCTTATCTCCGATGCTCTTGATCTCTTACACGGAAATATCAGAGAGCTTATGGCAAAGATTTCAGATACAACTGCTTACGTTGCATCAGCTTCAGAAGAGCTTTCAGCAAGTGCTTCTCAGTCAGCTGAAGCCAGCGAAATGGTTGCAAATTCTTGCACGAATGTTGCAAACTCCTGCAGCGGTCAGATTACAGCTGTATCCGGTGCAAGTAATGAAACACAGGCATTTGTAAATAACATGCAGGAATTCCAGGATGCTATCGTCGCTTCAAGCGAGATGATTCAGGCCACTAATGAAGCAGCTACCAAGGGTGCTGCAGATATGAATCATGCAACTACCATGATGGAAACCATTAAAGATTCTGTTGAAAATACAGCAACTATGGTTGAAGGCCTTGGTGACAAGCTTAAGAACATTGATTCCTTCGTTGACACAATTGCTGAAATTGCAAGTCAGACAAACCTTCTTTCCCTTAACGCCAGCATTGAGGCTGCACGTGCAGGAGAAATGGGTAAAGGCTTTGCGGTTGTTGCAAGTGAGATCAGCAAGCTTGCCGATCAGTCAAACGAAGCAGCAAACAATATCACTGTTCTCATTGAGGATATCATGAAGAGCTCTGAAGAAGCGGTTGAGTCCATGCGTGAAGGCGCACAGAGCGTTATTGAAGGCTCAGAGGTTGTAAACGAAGCCGGAAATACCTTCAATGAAATCGTTAACAAAGTTCATTCCGTTTCAGAGCAAAGTGCACGCATGAGCGAAATTGTTGATCAGCTCTCCGGCGGTACCGAGACTATTGCTCACAACATCCAGAAGATTGAGGAAATGAGCGTTAACGTAGCAGACGAAACACAGAATGTATCTGCAGCATCACAGGAACAGACCGCATCAACTCACGAAGTTGCGGAAGCTTCCGACCGTCTCGCCGAGAATGCTCAGGAACTTCAGGATTTCGTTGCAAAATTCTCATTATAAACATTGCTTAAGCAGACTTCTTGAACGTAAAAATAAAAATGCATTAAGGAATCTATAAACGTATCCCCGGGTATATGTATTTTCACTTCCGCCCTATTACATTTACAGTAATAGCGGCAGGGAATTGAACTTACATATACCCGGGGATTTTTAACATTTAATCGAATTTTATAAACAATGATCTAAAATTGAATTTCTAATGATATTTGAAAATACTCATATTCTTCGTTTTTTCGTAAAAACATGTTTTAGTATCATGACGTCATAAATCTTTGGATTATCATTTTCTGAGAAACTCAAGAAGCTCTGAAAATTTCATGTTACCGCCAAAGATATCAAGAGCACTTCCAACCGTTACATCCAGTTTTCCGTCGGCACATTCCTTCAGAGAAGTAAGGTCTTCGAAGTTATGTACTCCTCCGGCATAGGTCGTGGGAAGCTGTCCCCATTTTCCAAGCATTGATGCAAGCTCCACCTCAATACCCGACTGTTTGCCTTCAACATCTACCGCATGAATAAGGAATTCGTCACAATAAGAGGAAAACTCATCCAGTGTTGATGCATTCACCTCTACTTCCGTCATCTTCTGCCATCTGTCGGTAACAATATAATATTTATCATCCTTTTTCCGGCAGCTTAGATCAAGTACAAGATGCTCTTTTCCAACCTCATTAAGGAGCTTACGAAGATTGTCATAGTTTACTTTTCCATCCTTAAACACGTAGCTCGTGACTATGACATGTGATGCCCCTGCATCAAGAAATCTCCATGCATTATCTGCCGTTATTCCACCGCCTATCTGAAGGTATCCCGGAGTCTCTCTAAGCGCAGAAAGTGCCTGATTTGCCGTAGCTTCATAGTATGGGCTGTCTATAGCATTAAGGATTATTATGTGTCCGCCATATAGCCCTTTTTCTTTATACAGGCGTGCAAAAAAAGCAGCGTCCTGCTCTGACACGAAGTTCTCCGTAGCCAAGTCCCCCATGTCCCTTAGGCTGCTGCCCACAATCTGCTTAACCTGTCCGTTATGTATGTCTATGCAAGGTCTGAATCTCATATATCCCTCTTCACATCCGATATACCGGTCGTGTATATCGGTAATTAAAAAATTCATAGCTGAGCGGTTTTATCTATAGAAATTACAAAGCAAATTACTAAATAAATTTCAATAAGATAAAAAGCGGTTTTGCAATATTACATAACCGCTTTTCCTAAATACATTGATTCCTGAATTTCCTCAGAAATCTTAATTTTTTAAATTACATCACTCATATCGTACATTCCCGCACCCTTACCTGCGAGGAATTTAGCAGCTTCAATAGCGCCCTTTGCAAATACGGATCTGGAATATGCTCTGTGAGAAAGTGTAATGACTTCATCAGTGCCTGCAAAGATGACATCGTGATCACCGACGATTGTACCACCGCGTACTGCAGAAATTCCGATTTCTTTCTTTGGACGCTTTTCTCTTCTGCTACTTCTGTCATAAACATACTCACACTTTTCGGATAATGAATCATTTACACTGTCAGCAAGTGCAAGAGCTGTACCACTGGGAGCATCAAGCTTCTGATTATGGTGCTTTTCAACAATCTCAATATCAAAGCCTGCTGCATCAAGTGTAGGTGAGATTTCCTTTAAAACCTTCATCAGCATATTGATACCAACTGACATGTTGGCTGACTTTAAAACCGCAACCTTCTCAGAAGTCTTTTTTACTTCCAAAAGCTGGTCATCAGAAAGTCCTGTTGTGCATAATACTACAGGCAGATTCTTATCAGTACATACCTTCAGAAGATTATCAACTGCTGATGCGTTTGAAAAATCAATAACAACATCAGCATCCACATCACATTTTTCTATTGAATCAAAAACAGGAAAGCTATAGGTATTTTCACCATAAGCATCTACTCCTGCTACAATTTCTATGTTTTCATCCTTTGATGCAAGGTCAACGATCACGTGACCCATACGGCCGTTACAGCCGTGCATTATTGCCTTTATCATCGTGTTCTCCTTTCATCCGGCAAAATCGGCACTATTGCTCATAAAGGTTACACTATTATGCCAAAAATTTCTTCAGTTCCTTTTCAAGCACCACCCTGTTTGCCTCAGTCATTGATGTAAGAGGAAGACGAAGCGGGCCTGCCTTAAAGCCGATCATCTCAAGAGCTGCCTTTACAGGGATAGGATTAACCTCCGAGAAAAGAGCATCAATAAGAGGAAGTGCTTCAAGCTGAATCCTGGTAGCACCTGCGAAATCACCGTCCAGAGCCTTCTGGCACATCTCATGTGTCTTTGCTGGTGCAACGTTTGAAAGAACCGAAATAACACCGAGTCCTCCAAGTGACATGATAGGAACTACCAGTCCGTCCTCTCCTGAATAAAGATCTACAGCACCCTCAGCAAGCTGCATCATCTTGGTGGTCTGAGCAAGATTGCCTGTTGCATCCTTGATACCAACAATGTTGTCAACTTCCTTGCAGAGTTTGGCAGCGGTTGCAGGCTGAATATTGCAGCCTGTGCGGCTCGGAACATTGTAAAGGATTATCGGAATATCAACTGCCTTGGCAACGGCTGTAAAATGCTGCACAAGGCCATCCTGAGTTGCCTTGTTGTAATAAGGTGTAACGGAAAGAATTCCGTCGGCTCCTGCCTTAGCTGCATCGATTGAAAGATCTACCGCTGTCTTGGTGCAGTTTGATCCGGCACCTGCGATTACGGGAACTCTTTTGTTAACATACTCTATGCAGAACCTGGAAACCTCCATGTGCTCCTCTTCTGTCATAGTCGCACTCTCTCCAGTTGTTCCGCATACGATAATAGCGTCTGTACCATTATCAATCTGGAAATCAATCAGTCTCTTGAACTCATCATAATTAACTGATCCGTCTTCATTAAACGGTGTCGCAATGGCAACACCTGCACCCTTAAAAACTGCCATTTCAAAGTCTCCTTTAATATATATAACACAAAACATGAAGCTAACCCACCGCAAAGAGAGTTAGCTTCATGAAATCACCATTGATCATATTAGCACGATAGCTCCCCATCTTACGATGACAGTCATACAGTTATTAGCTGTATGCCCAGGTACAAGCTCTTCAGGAAAGCTCATCCTTCGGCGTATTGTCCTTTCCGAATCCCTCATATGCGCCTGTCGCATCAGAATTCATACTGATAAAATACGCAACCTCTATCTTCAAATCTTTTAAAAGCATAACACTAGTACACTAAAGTGTCAACGTGATAAATCACAAATGACTTATTTCATTCCCTCCCAAAATCTGTCATGCTCAGTAAACCTTACCGTATCATCCTCGGAAATCTCTGCCTTCGGCTTCTTCTCCTTGGTTCCCGTTTGTTCCATCTGCAGCTCATCCTCTGAAGGGGAATTGTACATACCTTTATGTTCTCCGAAAATCTTATCTATAATAGCCATGTCATTTACCTCCACATCAAAGATTTCTACACCACTACATATACTTATAGATAATTTTTCTACATCTCTATTTGCTTATATTAATTATACCAAAAGCATATAGAAAAAGGAACATATTTAACTACACTTGTAATATCCAATACCTTTAGCTTTTTACATATGATAACAATATTGTCATGCTGAACATATAAGGGTATTATAAAAACAACTACAAGGATTATCTACGGTAATACACAATTAAATATTCTAAATTATAATTATTTCTACCTATATAACGACAGTAGAAGGAGACCTGTTTATCATGAAAATTAATAGAGTAATAAATATTGTCAGTATCTTGCTATGTTTACTATTACTTTTTAATAATACAGGCTATATTACTCGCGCCATAAACTATAACTTAGAAGATATAGAACCTGGCGATAATAAGGAAATTTATGGCGATTGGCCTATAAAAATAACCAAAAAAGGAATTACGTATAAAATATATCCATCCATGACTTTCGTTATCTCTATTTCCAATGTTAAGAAAGCTCATATAGATCATGTTATCTATAATGATCAGATTTATTATGTTAATACTATTACTGCAAGTGCCGGAAAAGGTAATAAATCACTAACTACAATTACTATAGGTCCACATGTTAAAAATATAGAAGATAATGCATTTTATAACTGTAAGAAGCTAAAACAGGTAATAATAAATAACAGTGGAAACTTAAATGTTGGAAGGAACGCATTCAGAAAGATTGGTAAAAATGCAACTATTCTTCTAAAAGGAGCCAAAGGAAACTCTAAACAGAAACTTATAAAGAAAATCAGCAAACAGACAAATGCAACTATTAAATAACTGCGGATTACGTTAAGTTATTTATAGCACTAAGAATAACCTAAAGGATCTATAAAAATATTTCATTATTTTTTCTAAGAAGGAGTATAAATGAGGCAAATTAAAAAGATATTATTACATATTTTAGTTGGAATAGTTATTCCAATAATAATAGCTGCACCCATACATCCAATTATAAGTCATGCATATAGCAACACATGGACAGCCACAAATGTTGGCTCTGGTAGGAATAAAATGTTTTCTAAACTTGTCACGTCAGCAGAAAGGTATGTGTATGAGTTTGCTATTAACTATGCTTATGAGGGTGATTGGGCTTATCCATGGACTCCCAATGATACCAAATTAACTACAACACAATGTAATAATGTGATGCTTGCTTTAAATTGTGATTATCCTGAGGTGTATTGGTACATCTATTGCAGTAGTACATACTTATATGTAGCTAAAGATTGTCGCTTTGCAGATTACAATAATGCGTTTGCAAAGAAGTATAAAATAAGTGGCCCTCTTGATTCAAAATTGAGAAAAATATTTTACATGGTTGCAAAAAATATCATATATTCTACTAATACTTCTTCATACACATATATAGATCATCAACCAGACGGCACAACTAAAGTAAGTTATAATCGAAAGGATCAATTACCTGAAGGACTATTCTCAGGAAGAGGTGTTTGTTGCAGCTATGCCAGAGCATTTCAACTTTTTTGTAATGTTAATGATATTGAGTGTGTGACAGTTCAAGGTTCTGCTTATGGTACTGGTCATATATGGAATATAGTGAAATATAATGGTAAATGGCAATTAGTAGATGCAACAGATTTAAGTAATGCATCACTTGATACTATGGAAAACAATTTTTTAGCATCAGAAAACCAGCTTGGTTTCACCAGAAAAAATTATTCTATAGATGTACCTTCTACTTCAAATAGAGCACACAAGAAGTTTTCTTCTATAGAGAGAAAACAACTAAAAACTGTATGTGATGAAGCTTGTTGCACTTTCAAGTCAATAAAAGACAGTATCCCCAGAGCTGTTAATTTATCGGAAACTATTGATATAACATATCAGAAAGGTTTTTTAACAAATTCTGTTGCTGCCCCGCTACCTGACCCATACACTACTCACATAAATATCAAATAACTCAAATTAGTTTTTTATTAAATGCGTCACACTATCTATCAATAATTTATAGATGGTATGACGCTTATTACTTTATGTCATAACCCTATATTGTCTATTGAAAAACATAAACTGAATTTAAAAAAAATGTCCGAGTTTACGACAGTGCTGCTGTCATCTATATGGACCGCCTCTTCTAAGCAATCCTCATCTCCTCTAATTTTTTTACGATTGCAACAGATAATTCTTTATGGCCTTTCTCGTCCATATGCTCATCATCCACTGTACTTGGTTCAGCAAAATCGGATGCTGCCAGGAACTGATTACCTCTTTTTCTTGCAATACGCTCATACTCCTGCTTTAAGGATTTGCTGGTCGCAACGGAGTTCTCATCGAATTCGGGATCTTTTTCGGGAAGATATACCTCATTTCCCAGTTTTATTGGCGAGACCACCAGGATTTTTTCGGGTGCTATATATTTTTCCAGTTCGTCCAGGCATAGCTCAAGGCCTTTTCCGATAATATGAGAATTAGCCTTAAACATGGTTTTGCAATCATTTGTACCAAGCATAATGATCGCAGCATCGAGAGGATAATTGCTCTCAAGACTAAGTGGCAATATCTCAGCACCCTTTCTGAAAGGGCGAAGCTGATCGTCAAAAACGGTAGTCCGTCCGCATAGGCCATCCTCTACCAGTCTTACTTCCCTAAGATTTTCCTGAACCAGACTTGTCCATCTAATCCCCCAAGGATATCTGTCCTTCGTTCCGGGGATAAGCCCCCAGGTATTTGAATCTCCAAAAGCAAGTATGTTTCCCATAAGTTATACCTCATCTATCAACATATGTTTATATCTGACTCATACTGATCTGTTGCCGGTACCGTTCCGCAAGCACTCCTACATTCCCGGTACAGTACTAATCCTTACAATATAATTATGAGATATAGCCACTGTAGTGTAAAATATCCAAAAGTGATAGTCACATATAAAGAAATGCTATCACAGCCAACTGCATAAGCAGTCACCCGGACAATATGTAATGAATAAATACATATCTACGCAATTGCAGCTCCGTTTTCCTTAGTAAGAATACCCTCCTCCATCCTGTAAACAGCATCTCCGTACTTAAGAGTATCAAGTTCGTGTGTAACCATGATTACGGTTGTCCCCTCATCCGCAATTTTTCTGAAAAGTTTAAGAATCCCTGATGTATTTTCCCTGTCAAGGTCGCTCGTAGGCTCATCAGCAAGTAATATTCCGGGATTATTGATTAGCGCTCTCGCAATTGAAACTCTCCTTAGCTCACCTCCGGAAAGGCTGGAGGGATAAGCATTTTCAAGATGAAGAATGCCAACCCTGTCAAGAAGCTGTCTCGCCCTTTCCGTGTCATCTCCTTCTCTGTTAAACAGGTAAAATGGAAGGCGTACATTATCAAGAACCGTTAAATTTTTCAGAAGACTTTTCCCCTGCATTATATATCCGATTTCGGAATTTCTAAGGTATGATGCCTCCTCATCGGAAAGCCTTGCTATCTCTCTTGTATTAAGTACAATCGTTCCGCCTGATGGTTCAAGAAGACCTGCGATAAGATTAAGCAATGTGCTTTTCCCGCTCCCGGAACGACCGATAATGCTAATAAAGCTTCCGCCGGGAACAAAAAGACCTGCATCTCTTACCGCATATATTTCCCGATTTCCCTGTATAAACTTTTTCTCAAGTCCCCTTATTTCCAAAGTCATTTATTCACCCTCCCTCATTGTCAGATAGGTTTCCGCTCTACTGATTCTCACTGCCAAAAGAGCTGCTGAAAGAGGTCCTGTCAAAAATGAAACAACAAGATCAACAAGAAAGATAAAGGCTATCATCCCCGCATTCGGAAGAAGATAGGGAAGCCCCAGTCTGTCTCCTATGTACACATTAAGCGGAAATATTATGATTGCTGCGAAAATTGCACCTACAAGTCCACCCGTTCCGGTTATTATTGCAGACTCCGAAAGTATAATTCCCGCAAGCTTCTTCCTGGTTGCTCCAAGAGTTCTCAGAACCGCAAATTCCTTTTTCCTTTCGTTTGAAATAACTGAAAATACCAGCAAAAGAGTTGCTACAGAAGTCAGAAAAAACAGACCGGAAAAAATATATAAGAAGATTGCCACATTTTTCATGTTATCAGCAGTTCCGGTTATCATGTTCTGTGATTCAACAATCTTAACACCACCAATTTCCCGTCTTATGTTCTTTATAAGTGTTTTTCTGTCATAGCCTTCCTGAACGCGCACAAGTATGGCTGATATCGCCTCCTTTGGATCTGCGTCTTCCAAAAAGCGCTGTCCCTTTTCTTCAGCATCAGCATACATTCTAAGTATTGTATCCTTTGTCGCATAGACTGCCTGGTCAAGTCCTGTTCCTGTGGCATCAAGCTTTGCAGCAATCTCATATTCCTTGCCAAAAAGCTTAATGAACCCGCCCGATTCAGTCTGTATGTCGTTTCCGACTATCACAGCGCCGTTTTTCAGCTCTCCGTCAAAGGTCTTCCTGATCCAGGGCTGAATTACAAAATCGGTATCAGGGTCAAAACCAATAAGCTGAACCTTTGCATCACAGCACTCTGCTTCAAGCGATGTCAGAAAAAACTGGGAAGAGCAAAGTGAAACACCTTCCAGCCCTGCAACCTTTCCCTCAAGCGTTCTTTTAAAATAAAAACAGCTTGGCTCTCCCTTTAACAAAACAGCCTCCAGATCATTTTGATTTTCAACGGGAACGATCATAAGATCAGCACCAAGCCTGTCCTTCATTTGTCCAAGTCCGTTGCTTAAGCTTTTTGAAAGTATAGCTCCACCAAAAAGGACAAAAGAAAGTACTGCCATTAAAAGAACAAGTCCCACTGATCTTGTGAGACTGTTCTTTACGTTTAAAAAGGCTATATATGGAATTCCCAAACGTTTATTATTCATAGGAATTAAGCTCCTTTTCTTAATTCTTGAACTACCTGTACTTTCTCCTTGTTTTTTAAGAGGAAAAATGTATTTGCAAGAGCAAAAACCGCACCTGCAATGCCAAGAATGATAAGTACCGGTTTTGTAAGTGAATGACACTGCATATGTTCACCACCACATACTCCGATAAGCTTTGTGGGGACAAGAACTGAAACGATTGAAAGCGCAAAGGCCGCTATGCTTAATCCCGCACGAATCTGTTCTGATTTAAAGAAAAGAATCCCGGCTGCCAAAAACACAATTGCAAGACCTATTCCCAGTTCAGCCTGTGCTGTCCAGTGACATTTCATAAACTTACCGTCCTCCATGGGACCACACACCGCAAATATTGACTGCGGTCCAACTGCAATTAAAAGTCCAAGTATAATAAATGTAATTCCTGATATAATTCTGTTTTTCATAACCTATTCTCCTCATTCATGTCACTAAAAATTATTCCTTTGCAGTTAAAAACTGCTGAGGATCCTTTGGCGGATCGATTTCTGTTATATCAAGTCCGTCTTTAATTCCCGGAAGGAACAGGTAGCTTGTCTGTATAAGAGCAGCCTTGTCCGTATCCTCTTTGAGCAGTCCTAAAACCTGTGCATCATCAAAGTTTCTGTAAATAGCTTCCTTCAAAGAGCTAAGCGAAGTAGGATACTGATATGTCTTTAAAAGATCGGTATTTACATTTACATCACCCACTGTATATCCCTGAGCTACCTGAATCTGCGCGGAAAGTTCCGGATTGTTCGCGATCCATACAGAAGCCTTCTGGATTGCGGTAACAAGCTTTGCAAGTGTTGCAGGCTTTCTCTCTATGGATGCGCTGCTGGCAAAAAGTACACAGCAGTTTTCATCCTTAAGTCTCTCATCATTTGAAGTATCAAATATAACCTTTGCTCCTTCATCCCTTGCAAGGATAGCAGCCTTATAATCTCCGAGTCCGATAGCATCAACTGCTCCGTTTAAAAGTGCCTGCTCAATTGAATCCTTGTCATAGACAACAAATTCCACATCATCTCCTGAAAAGCCCTCATAGTTAAGTGCACGAAGCGCTGCTATATGCTGTGAACTTGAAAGTGCCGTAACTCCGATTGTCTTTCCTGCAAGATCCTTAGTGGACTCTATTCCGCTGTCCTTAAGAGTTACAATTGTCACACAGCCGGTATGTAGTCCGGCGATTGCCTTAGCTTCAAGACCGTTATCAAGTGGCTGTAGCATACCTGAAATAAGTCCTATAGCCACGTCTGCCTGATCGGTTGACAGTAGAACCGCTCCCGTTTCTCCACCTGCATCCACAAAGTCATAATCAACACCTTCTACAAGACCTTCCTGTTCATAAAAGCCAAGCAGATATGCTATCTGTGTCTGAACCTGGCAGGTACCTTCAAAGGTACTTACTATTCTTATGGGATCACCTACTCCTGTTTCTTTTGCAAAAGCAGCATCAAGGTCAAAATCCTCATCAACTATATCCGGTGCCTTTGGTTCAGATTCATCTTCGATATTTTCTGTCACAACACCCCCAGTTTCTTTTAAAGCTCCGCTTCCGCAGCCAGAAAGGACAGATAGTGCAAAAACAGTTGCCAATATTAATGCAACAAATCTTTTCTTCATAATATTTCTCCTCTTTTTAAATCACATACTCAATCTCTGCAGCTTTTCCGGTATAATCCAGAATCTGCAATATTTTTGACCTTAGATTAAGGAAATCCACGCTGTCACGTTTACGGCCAAGGGTCTCATTTCTCCCTATTTCCACATCCACAATTGACTCGATTTTTGCCGGTCTCGGTGTCATTACAAAAATGCGGTCACTTAAATAAACAGCCTCATCAACGTCATGTGTAACCATGATCATCGTCGTTCCCCGCTCTTTCCAGATACGCAAAAGTTCATCCTGCATATTCATTCTTGTAAAAGCATCAAGAGCTCCAAAGGGTTCATCAAGAAGAAGTACCTTAGGATGATTTACAAGAGCCCTTGCGAGTCCCGCCCTTTGTGCCATACCACCTGATAAATGATGCGGAAGAGCTTTTTCAAACCCTTCCAGCTTTACCAGCTTAATAAATTCCTCTACATCATCTTTCTTTTCTTTAAAAATGTGTCGTGTCTTTAATCCAAAAGCCACATTCTCATATATGTTCAACCAGGGAAAAAGAGTAGGATCCTGGAAAACAAGTCCTCTCTCATATCCCGGTTTTGTAATCTCATCTCCATCAAGGAATAAGGCTCCCTCCGTAGGCTCAATAAGTCCTGCAACAAGCCTTAAGAACGTTGATTTTCCGCAACCGGAAGGTCCTATCAGGCATATAAATTCCCCCGGCTTTATATCTACGTCCACTTTCTCAAGCGCAATAACCGTCTCTCCGTTCGGATCGATAAATTCTTTTCGCACATTCCTTGCCGATATTGCACCGGTGCTTCCTGTTTCTACCATTTGACAACACCCTCCTGCCATGATAATAATTTGTCTCTTACCTTGAACTGAATGGTAACAAGGATGTAACAGAAAATTGCTACAACTATAAGTCCCGCATAGACATTAGGGTAAGAGAGCATGGTCTTTTGCCAGTTTACGTACCAGCCAAGACCCGATTTGCATCCGATCATCTCAGCTGCCATAAGTGCCACAAAGGAGGAACATGTGGCATTGAAAAAGCCAAGGAAAATCGATGGTGATGCTGCAGGAACCGCGATCTTAAAAAGATTCTGCAGATTACTAGCACCGAGTGTTGAAGATACTTCAAAGTAAGCTTTTTTTACACTCTGAATACCTGAGCAGGTAAGGATTGTTATCTGGAACCAGACACCGAATGCTATCAGAAAAACCGCAGCTCCCTGAGCTGACGGAAATACAACCAGCGCAAGCGGTGTCCAGGTTGATGATGGAATCGGTCCAAGTATGCGGATCAGGGGGTAAATCCAGTAATTTGCATCTTTACTCCACCCCACCGTAATTCCACAGATCATACCAAGAATAAATCCGATTATTATTCCTTTGACCAACAGTAAAAAAGAACTTTCAAGACATTGGAGGAGGAGCTCCTTATCTTCGAAATAAACATTAAATATTCTTGCTATGCTTGGGAAATACAACTGTGGTAGGATCAGAAACTTTGCGGTTACCAGATCCAATATGTTCAAAAATGCAAATACCCCGCATATGAAATACCCCCGATAGGAATACCTTTCCCTCACTCTCTCATTAAATAAAGCCAAAATTGCCAGGAGGATCACCACTGCCAGCGCTATCCATAGGAAGTATCTGTAATGTGGCAATTCCGCGTATTTTAATTTTTTATGATTTGGAATTATGATATTTACGCTCAATGCAAGTAGTACGCCCAATATGGGGAACACTGTTCTGAACTTAGATTTCATAGGCTCCCTCCTTTCTTAACTCACAACTTATTCTTAGATTCTGTAGTCGTCCTTAAGATCATCCATAAGACCGTATTCAACAAGTATTTCTTCAAGACGCTCCTGAGACATCGGTGTCGGAATTGTAAACATGGTGTTCTCATCGATTGCCTTTGCAAGTCCTCTGTACTCATCTGCCTGAGCAGCATCCGGTTTATATTCAATTACTGTCTTTCTTCTTATCTCTGCGTGCTGTACAATATTGTCTCTGGGAACAAAATAGATAAGCTGCGTATTAAGCTCCTTGGCGAAAGCACGTAAGAGGTCTTCCTCTCTGTCTACGCGACGGCTGTTGCATATGATACCGCCAAGTCTTACTCCACCCTTCTGCGCATATTTCTGGATACCTTTTGAAATATTATTTGCCGCATAAAGAGACATCATCTCCCCACTTGCTACAATGTAAATTTCCTTTGCCTTACCTTCACGTATGGGCATGGCAAATCCGCCACATACAACGTCTCCAAGTACGTCATAAAAAACATAATCAAGTTCTTCCGTAAAAGCTCCAAGCTGTTCCAAAAGACCTACCGCAGTAATGATACCTCGTCCTGCGCAGCCTACACCCGGCTCAGGTCCGCCTGACTCCACACACTTGGTTCCTCTAAAGCCGATCTTCATTATGTCATCAAGCTCTACGTTTTCTCCCTTTTCACGAAGAGTGTCCAGAGTAGTCTTCTGATGCAGCCCTCCAAGTAACAGTCTGGTTGAATCTGCCTTAGGGTCGCACCCTACCACAAATACGTTTTTTCCAAGCTCTGTCAGTCCTGCTGTCAGGTTCTGTGTAGTAGTGGATTTTCCGATACCTCCTTTCCCGTATATTGCGATTTGTCTGATCTGTTTTTCTGCCATTTTTTCATTCTCCTCATCTATATCCGACTCATGTCGGTCTGTTACTCTTTCGTTATAAGGGATTACCAATTCTATTTAATGCTGTACCAGTATCTGCTCTTTTCAACCGGCAAGTCTGTCCAAAGTTTTGTGGACAAATATCTTTCACCTGTATCAGGTAAAACAGCTACAACAGTTTTTCCTTCAAACTGTTTCCTCTTTGCAACCTGGGCTGCAGCATAGGCTGCCGCACCTGAGGATATTCCTACAAGAAGCCCCTCTTCTCTTGCAAGAGTTCTGGATGTATCAAATGCCTGCTCATCCTTTACCTTGAAAATCTCATCTATCAGATTGAAATCAAATACCTTTGGTACAAAGCCTGCTCCGATTCCCTGAATACCATGCGGACCTGGTACACCTCCTGAAAGTACAGGTGAACCATATGGCTCAACTGCCACAACATGAATATCGGGGTTCTGTTCCTTAAGGTATTTTGCAACACCTGTAATTGTGCCTCCAGTGCCGACTCCGGCTACGATTACATCAACCTTTCCCTCTGTGGCTTCCCATATTTCCTCGCCCGTTGTTGTGTGATGTGCCTTGGGATTTGCAGGGTTATTGAACTGCTGAAGGATAACACCTCCGGGGATCTGGACCTCAAGTTCCTCTGCTTTTCTGATAGCTCCCTTCATTCCAAGAGCAGCGGGTGTAAGAACAAGTTCAGCACCCAGTGCACTAAGAAGTGTTCTTCTCTCCAGACTCATGCTCTCTGGCATGGTGATAAGAATTTTATAGCCCTTTGCAGCTGCCACAAATGCAAGTCCAACACCTGTATTTCCGCTGGTTGGCTCTATAATGACAGAGTCCTCCTTGAGGATTTCCCTTTCTTCAGCGTCCTCGATCATTGCAAGTGCAATCCTGTCCTTTACACTGCTTAAGGGATTAAAATATTCAAGTTTAAGAAGCAGCTTCGTTTCCTCGGAGAGTCCTGCAAGCTTTTCAATCTTGCGTGGTCTCAAAATGGGAGTCTCTCCGACGAGCTGTGTAAGATTATCAACTATCTTTAATGCCATTTTGCTCTTCCTTTCTCGTCTTCATTAGAATCTGTCGCCCTGAATGATGTTGTCGTTAGGATCAAGATTCATCCAGGTTTCAGTCAGCGGATGTCCCACATATTTGCCAATGTTCTTAGAAAAGTTTGTATTCTTAAGTGCTCTTGCTGCTCTCCTTGCAAGCTCAAACGCTCCGGAATATCCCATGTAGTTTATTGGTGCTCCAAACAGTGGAATGTTAGGAATACCTATCTTTGAAACCCAGCCGTTCGCACCTGCATGCCCTATATAAATATCAGGCTTTAATCTGGTTAATGTATTAAGCTCTTCAGCGGGCTGTCCTGCCGCTACCTCTACCGTAAGATTTGGATCTTTGATATCGCTAAGAAGATTTTCAACAAATCGGTCAAGGTTATGTGCCTTTATTCCCACAAGCTCCATTCCTATGCTTCTGTAAAAATCCGCTGTTGTGAGAATACGTGTCTCACCGCCTCCTACAAATATCTTCTTGCCCTTAAGGACTTCCACAAAAGGAGCAATTGCCTCCTTCAGTTCTCTGTTCTCCTGCTCTATAAGCCTCTCTGCCTCAGCCTCAAGATGAAAGTGGGCTGCGATTTTCCTGATCCATGTATTGGTGCAATTTATTCCAATGGGAAGTACATCCAGAATGTAGGGCGTTCCGTAGCGCTCCTTCAAATGACCAAGAAGATAATCGTCATGAGTTGCACATATGCTGACATTCAGCGCTGCTTCTCCCAGATGATCAAGATCATCAACCGTTGCATTTAAAGGCACGACTCTCGGGATAAGCCCAAGTGCACTTACAAGTCTTGAAAGTTCAACCTCATCTCCATTACTGTTTGAGCCTACGTTGAAGATGTTTACTGTTCTGCTTGTACGATATTTCTTTGCAAAGTCGTATTTTATCTGTGCCTCTTCGGTAAGCTGCGGATATTCCTTAGGATCACGGATGAGATATTTCAAAATACCGTGATTTGCTGCATCATAGCCTGATGAAACAAAACGGCTCTTAAAGCCTTCACAGTGGATCGGAACAAGTCTTGCGGAAATCTGTGACTCCAGTTCTCTTACTACAGCATCAATATCATCGCCTATAATTCCGGGAACACATCCGTTTACTATTGCAATTACCTCGGGATGATATTCCTCTTCAGCATATAAAATGGCTTTCTTAAGCTTTTCAACGCCGCCGTTTACTACATCCAGTTCATCCATATTTGTATGGATCCAGGGCTGTTCCTCAACCACGAGTCCTCTCGATGCTCTGCTTGTGCTTCTTACGCCTGCCATACCTGCAAGTCCCGAGCAGCAGCCAAGTGGTGAATGAACTATTGTTATTGCCCTTGTCAGGGAGTTGATTATTCCGAGTGCAAGTCCAAGCTGACACCCGCCACTCTGTGAAAACTTTCTGTTTTGTGCCTGCGCACATCCGCTTTTAAAATCCCCCTTAAGTCCTGCACAGGAACCGCAATATGCTGTACAACCGCCTACACGCTCATCTCTTACAGGTGGTTCATCAGCTGCTAAAAAATTGTATTTAAGATTCTCATTCAATAATTTTGGCATTTTCTCATCCCACCTTCCTATCGTGATGCAACCAGATTCGTAAGTAAGTCTTCAACAAGTGATAATGCACCCCTGAATCCGGCATAGCCTTTATTAAGTACTGCTCTGTTACTAACAGGGAATGCTACGGTTAAAAATCCTGCGCCGTAATCTGCTGCCAAATTACGTTCAACCACACTTCCGATTATGTAAAGGGGGCCCAGTGAATCATAATATTTTTGGTTATTGTTATAAGGCCAGCTCGCACGAAGCTTCTTTTTCACATAACTGAATTTATCTTCGTATATCACTGAAGGCTTTGTCTGTGATGTAAGGTTCTCAAATTTCTTTGTGTACGCCTCCTGTTTACTCTTATCCTGAAGATCGTTTACCGCTACGAAATGTGGTATCCATCCAAGCTCTTCAGATACGAAATCCACTAGCGGATACGCATAGTAGCTGTCGGTGATGGCAACCACATATCTCTGGAAATCAAGATCCGAAGCAACATCTACAATTCTTTCGAAGTATGAATAGAAATACTTTGTCTCTTCTTCAACCACCTTGTCGATGACAGCTGTATCTATTCCAAGCTTTTCTCCGATAAGACGAAGGAATCTTTCTGAAGCTTTGGGGCCTATCGGTAATTCGGTAGTTATGTACGGTATTTTGTGAACAGTTTCAAATGCCTTTGCAGTAATCTGTCCCGCTGTTTCGGAAACAACCACGCTAAGTGAAGCATCCCCATAGTTTTTTATCTTCTCTACCGATTCTCCGTCTCCGAAAAAGGTATTTGCCTTAACTCCTATCTTTTCCAGAAGATTCTTTAAATGCCCAATGTTTCCACGATAAAAAACATCATGGCCGGGTACGATACCGAGAAGGTTTATTGTCTTTGGAGCCTTCTCTTCTTTTTTCTCAATAAAATTCTTAACAAGTGCACTTAGTACTGCATCATATCCTCTGAGAGTATTTCCTAAAAATCCCGGCGTGTTTATACCTATAACATTCTGATCACGATATCTGTCAGCTATTCCAACCGCATCGTCACCTATCATTTCCGTCTGACAACCGGTTACAACCAGATATAGATCGCCCTTTATATATTTAAGTGTTCCCTCAATCTGTCCCTCCAGCTTACTCTCACCACCGAATACTATATGGCTCTGTGAGATATTAGATGTAGGGATCATATTCCCTCCGCAATATCCGACACCTCTGTAACCTGCGGACAGGTTATAGGTTCCGGACAAAGCCGCAGCACATCCGCCTGATGCATGAACGATGGGAACAGCCTTCGGAATAGCTGCTATAGTTGAAAGCGCACCTCCCAGGGCACATGAAAATTTGGAGCGCTCTATAAAATCACTCATTATTTCTATTCTCCTTTCATCTGTCAGCGTTTAAATCAAACACTTCATATCTAAACAAATGATTAAAATTCAACTATCTGAACCTTGTCCTGTGCCAGTTCAGCTGAGGAATTAAAGATTTTTATCTGTTTTGGTTCAACGACAAAAATACTCTTGTCCTCAGTAAGCTCGAATTTAGGGAGTTTTTCTTTTATGAGTGCTGCTGCCTTTTCAATTCCTTTTTCACAGGTAACCTTCCTTGCCTTGCCATACACAGTTGCATTTACATAATTCGGAAATTCCTGTCCGGGTGCTTCAAAATAGATTGCAACGTTATCGTTTTTCTCAATCTGGGCAACCTTTCTTGCATTTGACTGTGTGGAAAAATAAGTCTTTACACCGTCTGTCGCGATAGCACCTAGGATTCTTACATCTGCCTGATTGTCTTCTGTCACCGTTGACAAAAGAATTCTCTTTGTACTCTTAAGATAGTTTTCAATTTCTTCATGTGTTAATGCCATAATTTTTCTCCTCTTCTTTTCCTTTTTATTTATCTACTATCCCGTTTTCGGATAATATTCTCCTTGCCCGTTCTTCCTTCTGCTTTTTCTTATCTCTGTAGTCCTTTAATTTGGACAGTGCTTTGTCTATGGGAATAACTGCATCTATAGCGATTATGTTTGCTCTTCCAAGTGCCATTACCGCACGAGGACCGATTTTTGCTGCAAGCACGTATTCCACATCGGAAAGCCTTTCGGCAATCCTGTCAAAGGTTCCTACTTCTCCGCAGCTTCCGTCGCTGCAGCCCGCAACACTTATTTCCCTTGATTCTGCCGGCTCCCCCTCACCGGAATTTACATCCACATCATATATGGTGAATTCGGTCACATGACCAAAGTGAGAATCAACATTTATTCCATCAGACGTTGCCACCGCAACCTTGAACTTTTCATCAGCCATGAGAAAACGTCTCCTTTACACTTAATCTTCCCTGATAAAGCTTTGCTCCGATGTCGTAAACACCCGGAACTCCAACAGCGTCTGCCCTGCAGTGCTGACAGTGTCTGAAAACATTTATGTAAAGCTCTGCTTCCTGTCTCGCCCTGTGAAGCTCCTCGCAGGTCGGTGCAGCTATGTCCTTCATATCATTCTGCGGAATAAGCGGGATTATATTGTAGATTGACGCTCCCGCTGCCTTTACCGTAGCTGCAACCTCTTCTATATGCTTATCGTTTATCCCGGGCACCAAAACTGTATTTACTTTTACAAGAGTTCCTGCCTTTGCAACTTTTCTGATGCCACTTAATTGATTTCTTATAAGTATCTTTGCTGCTTCAATTCCTGTATAAATTTTTCCGTGATAGATGATCTTGTTATTTATCTGTGCCTGTATCTCAGGATCTACCGCATTCACCGTCACCGTTAAGGTATCTATCAGTTCGGCAACTTCCTCTGCCTTTTCATCGAGAAGAAGTCCATTGGTACTCATGCACCTTATCAGCTTTGGAAATTTTCCTCTTAAAAGTCTGAATGTTTTAAGTGCTCTGTCTGTCGCCAAAGTGTCACCCGGCCCTGCAATTCCAACTACCGTAATTTCCGGGCATTTCTCAATTGCCAGTTCCACAAAGCCTGCTGCCTCCTCAGGTTCAAGTACTGCACTTGTAACCCCCGGTCTTTGCTCATCTTCATTTATCTTTCTATCGCAAAACCGGCACTCAATATTGCATCCGGGAGCCACCGGCAGATGAATCCTTCCTTTATTCTTTTTGCATGGTCCAAAGCACGGATGTTCCTTTAAAATTATATGTTCGTCTGTAGCCATGTTTTAAAACCTCTATTTTGATGTATGTAACCTTGTTTACTGTGAAAAAACCTTATTTTTGCGTATAAAAAAGGAAGCTGGCGTATACCCCACGAATGGAATGAAGTATACGTAAGCCTCCGGTTGTCCAGTCAGCTTTATTCGATTTTTTTGCCGAGTACTGTTAATCTGCGAAAAGCGCTGTTGAAAGGTATCTGTCACCTGAATCGGGAAGAAGAACAACTATATTCTTGCCCTTATTCTCTTCTCTCTTTGCAAGTATTGTTGCTGCCTTAAGTGCTGCACCTGATGATATTCCTACAAGAATTCCCTCTGAAACCGCAAACTTCTTACCTTCTGCAAAAGCGTCATCATTCTCTATCGGAATAACTTCATCATAAATCTTGGTATTGAGTGTTTCAGGAACAAAGCCTGCTCCGATTCCCTGAATCTTGTGTGCGCCTGCTGTTCCCTGTGAGAGAACCGGGCTGCTTGCAGGCTCTACTGCTACAATCTTAACATCGGGATTAAGCTCCTTTAAGAACTCACCCACACCTGTAACTGTTCCGCCTGTACCAACACCTGCAACAAAGATGTCTACTTTACCGTCTGTCTGTTTCCAGATTTCAGGTCCTGTGGTTTTTCTGTGAACCTCCGGATTTGCCGGATTTTCAAACTGTCCAAGGATGATTGATCCTTCAATTTCCTTTTCAAGCTCCTCTGCCTTTGCAATTGCACCCTTCATACCCTTTGCGCCTTCCGTAAGTACGATCTGAGCGCCGTAAGCCTTCAAGAGATTTCTTCTCTCAACACTCATTGTATCAGGAAGTGTAAGTATTGCTTTGTATCCCTTTGCAGCTGCAACTGCTGCAAGTCCGATTCCTGTATTTCCGCTGGTAGGTTCAATGATCGTAGCTCCGGGTTTGAGCTTTCCTTTCTTCTCAGCATCCTCGATCATGCTAAGTGCTACTCTGTCCTTAACCGATCCTGCGGGATTTAAATATTCGAGCTTTGCAAGAAGAGTTGCCTCTGTAACTCCTGCTGCCTTGCTGTAGCCGTTAAGTTTAAGTATGGGTGTTCCTCCAATAAGCTCCAATGCGCTTTCTTTTATATCTGCCATGACTGTCTCCTCCGTATATATTTTATATTGTGTCTTTTGTTTTCCGTTTGTTTTGAACTAAGTTATTTATACCATGCCTTTCCCGTTTGTGAAATTAAACAAACCTTATCGCCTGATATAAACACTACTTATTCCTGCCATCAGCTTTTCTTATCACTGTTCCCCGGCTTCTTTTTCAGCTATAGCAAAGACTCTGTTAAATTCACAAATAAGGTCCGTTATTCCCTCAATTCCTACAGAGAGTCGTAAAACCCTGTCGTTTATTCCATTTTTCAAAAGAAGGTCTTTGGGAACATCCGCATGAGTCTGTGTTATTGGATATGTGATAAGTGTCTCTGTTCCACCAAGGCTCTCTGCAAAATAGATAAGCTGGACATTATTCAATATAGAATGAGCAAATTCAGGACTGTCTACTTCAAAGGTAAGCATTGCTCCAAAGCCTCTTGCCTGTTTTTTCATAATCTCGTATCCGGGATGTTCCGGAAGCCCCGGATAAATAACCCTTGTCACATGCTTATTTGTCTTTAAATATCTTGCGAGCTTTAAAGCATTTTCCTGTGCTCTGTCCAGCCTTACCGCAAGGGTTCTGATTCCTCTAAGGATGAGCCAGCTGTCAAAGGGTGATAATCCCGCCCCCGTCGTCTTATAGATGAATCTAAGCCTCTCGTCCAAAGCTTCATCCTTTACCACCACAAAACCACCTATAGTGTCATGATGTCCACCGAGGAATTTTGTTCCTGAATGAATGACTATATCAGCACCAAGATTTAAAGGATTTTGAAAATAAGGTGATAAAAAGGTGTTATCAACTATAAGAAGTAATCCCTTTTCCTTCGTAACCTCGGAAAGCTTTAAAATATCCGTCACATTCATCATGGGATTTGTGGGCGTCTCAAGGTAAACAGCCTTAGTGTTTTCCCTGATATAAGGTCTTATATCTTCTTTACTCAGACTGACAGCTGTGTATTCCAGACCATTTTTTAAACTAATCTCATTAAAGAGCCTGATACTTCCACCATAAAGGTCCTCATCAATAATAAAATGATCCCCGGGACTAAATAGCTCCATTATAGTTGCTATAGCGGCCATTCCGCTGGCAAAGGCAATTGCGTCCTTTCCGTTCTCAAGATAAGCAACGATTGATTCAAGCTGCTGTCTCGTAGGATTCTGCATCCTGGTATAGTCATAACCGGTGCTGTCTCCAAGTCCCGGATGTGCAAATGTCGCCGTCTGATATATGGGAAAACTGATTGCCCCCCACTTATCCAAAATATTTCTGTCAAGCTGCTGACACTTTGTCTCTATACTGCAGTTGACATCAGTACATTTATTGCAACCACCGCAAGCCATATCTATTACCTCCTCCCCGGGCATTACGTAATTTTTTTCATGCTAATCGCCCCGTCTGTATAAACTTCTTTTTTGTATTAAAATCTGAGCTTAGAACTTGTCTCAATCTGTGTAATCTTCCCATCATGAACAGTAATTGTTACAGTTCCGTATTTCAGGCTTTCAACCTGTTTCTGAATCTTCTTCCAGACTTCTTCCGGTGTGCATTTTTCTGTTTCAACCTTTGCCATATTTTTCTCTCCCACCTGACGACTTAAGGGATACCTTGTTTTCCCTATTCATCGTGATAAATTATGAAAATATTACCTTACAGCCCCCTTAAGAACAATTCAGTAAAACTTATCGTTCGCTATCATTATTACTGATAGCATCGTATAGCTGATCCATTGCCTTTTCTAAGATTTTTCTAGGCGCTGCGATATTTATTCTTTCAAACAGATTAGTCTCTCTTCCGAAGATTATTCCCGGATCAAGCCACAGATGAGCCTTATCAACTATTATCTTTTCAAGGTCTTTATGATGATCCGCTATCCGGCTAAAATCGAGCCACAAAAGATACGTTCCCTCGGGCTGAATAAGTCTGACCTCCGGTATTTTTTCCTCCAGATAATTTTTAATAAAAAAGACATTCCCCTCAAGATAGTCCAATAGTTCATCCAGCCACCCGCCTCCCTTGGTGTATGCTGATATTGTTGCCGTAAGCCCAAGTGCACTGCACTGGCTATAGCCTGCTGCCTCATTTGCTACCCTGAAAGCTTTTCTCGTGTTTTCATCGGGAATAAGTATATTGGCAATCTGTAATCCTGCTATATTGAAGGTCTTGCTGGGTGATGTTCCGACTATCAGCTTTTTAGTGTATTTCTCTCCAAGTGTCAGATAAGATATATGCTTAAAGCCTTTATAAACAAAATCCGCATGAATCTCATCCGCAAAAACATACACTCCGTTTCTTTCGCAGATATCAGCAATCTTAATAAGCTCCTCCTTTGTCCACACCCTGCCTACAGGATTATGAGGACTGCACAGCAAAAAAAGCTTTACCTTTTCCGATATGATCTTGTTTTCGAAATCGTTAAAATCTATTTCATAGTAGCCATCCCTATATATTAGCTGATTATTGACAGCCCTTCTGTTGTTAAGCTTTATCATCTCGGTAAAAGGATAATAGACCGGCTGCTGTATAAGTACCGCATCTCCTTCCTCTGTAAGTGCCCTTATTGCAGTTGCTATGGCATATACTACTCCTGGAGTTATTGTGTTCCATTCATCCTTAACGGTTATGCCATGACGTTTTAAAAACCAGTTCCTGACTGCAGCATAATAATCTTCCTTAGGATCTGTGTAGCCAAAAATACCATGCTTCACTCTCTTTTCAATATCCTCAATTATTTCATCCGGCAGTTTAAAATCCATATCCGCAACCCATAAAGGAAGAAGATCATCCCTGTTTTTTCTCTCAGGGCCAAAATCATATTTCAAAGATGATGTGTTTTTCCTGTCAATAACTGTATCAAAATCGTACCTGCTCATACTTTTCTCCTCATCTGTAAACTTTTTTCATCCCGCTCACACCGGTCTGTTACCGCTATCGTTACACATACATGAAACCCAATTATGCGAATTGCTCCGAAAGCATATATGCTTCGGAGCAATCTGTATTTCCGGAAGGAGATTTGTAACCGGATTGTTTCATTGTTATGTATTCCGGACAAATGAAATCCGAAATACATATCTGCTATACTCACAGGCGTTTTCAAACCGAATGGAGGTTACGCCAAAGTATAGGAATATGCACACATAGTGGCAAGTTACATGTGCTTTTGTTTTATTTAAGAAGATATTACCACTACAATACTGTTAGCAAAATTAAGTAATGATTATCGGTAGAAATAACCTTTACTTATTGTCGGAGTAATTTCTTATAAGGTAAAAAAATTCCTGCACGCATTTTTCTTTTACGTGCAGGAAGTCCTTTTAATCGCCTACCTTTTTAATGTACAGTTCAAATGTACCATCCTGATTATCATCAAGTTCCAGGATTTCGTGCCCCTCTTCCTTGATGCTTCTTGGAACGTTCTGTACAGGCTCTCCGTCATTTATATTCCCACAGAGATACCTTCCTTTATCGATAAGAGCTTAGCTGTTTCAAAAGATTCTTTATTAGGTGCCTTGAAAACTTCATCAAATACCGTTGTATTTAGAACTTCAGGAACAAAACCTGCTCCTATCCCCTGTATCTTATGAGGGCCTGCCTTTCCTTCAGAAAGAACCGGTGAGTCCTCAGGCTCCAATGCAACAACCTTAATATTGGGATTCTGTTCCTTTAAGAATTCTCCGGTTCCTGTTATGGTTCCTACACCTGCAATAAATATGTCCACCTTGCCATCTGTGTCATTCCAGATTTCGGGACCCGTGGTCTTCTTATGAATTGCAGGATTTGAAGGATTTACAAACTGGCCCGGTATGTAACTTCCTGGTATATCCTTTGAAAGCTCATCTGCTTTCTCGATTGCTCCCTTCATTCCCTTTGCTCCATCTGTAAGAACTATCTCAGCCCCGTAGTTTTTTAGAATACTCCTTCTTTCAACACTCATAGTTTCAGGCATTGTAAGGATAACCTTATATCCCTTTGAAGCAGCAACGGCAGCAAGTCCTATCCCCGTATTTCCGCTTGTGGGCTCGATGATAGTAGCTCCCGGCTTTAACTTACCACTTTCCTCCGCATCCTCTATCATTGCCTTTGCAATACGGTCTTTTACGCTGCCTGCCGGATTAAAATACTCAAGTTTTACAAGAACGGTAGCTTTAAGATCAAGCTCCTTTTCTATATTGACCACCTCAAGCAGTGGTGTGTTTCCGACCAGATCAAGAATTCCTTTGAATACCTTAGACATACTTCCCTCCTCTATCTCTATAAACGAATGTTTATATCTGACAAAACATTTCCACGAATATATCAGCATTTACCAACCATGTCAATGGGTGAATTTAATATGTTTTTCCTTGCAAAATTATCCTATTTTCCGAATTTTAGTATCTGTCTAAAACAATTCTGAAGTATTGTGAAATTATAAAAACTACATTGTAGTTTTCTGTTTTAACCTATAAAATAGTAGGTGTTAGCTCTAAAAGAGCATCTGACAGCATTCTGTCAGATATGACTTCTTGCTTATAAAAAGTAGAAATTTCTGTGGATAAAACAGGAATCTATAAATTTTGTTAAATATAGAGAAGGAGAATTATGTTTTCAACAAAAGGAAGATATGCTCTTAGAATAATGATAGATATTGCAGAACAGACTCCCGGTGAACTCGTTCCTCTTAAAGATACAGCTGATAGACTCGGAGTCTCAAAAAAATATCTTGAGATAATAGCGAAAGAACTGGTTAAAGCAAAGCTCATCTCCGGGGCAAGCGGGAAACATGGTGGGTATGCTTTGACAAGAGCTCCCGAGGAATACACCGTCGGTGAGATAATAGAGATCATGGAAGGCCCTATAGCACCGATTGCCTGCCTTCTTCCGGATGCTGAGGAATGTCCTAAAAAGGAAACCTGCAGAACTCTCTCCATGTGGAAGGAGTTTCAGAAGCTGGAGAAGGATTTCTTTTTTGGGAAGAAACTGAGTGATTTGGTGCAGTAGGTTGCCCCTTAGCGGCGCTTCGAACGTCCCTCATCCGGCGCTTCGCGCCACCTTCCCCCGAGAGGGGAAGGCTTTTTTATTTACTCCTCATCCGGTACTTCTCACTAGACAAAACTTTCTTCTGCCTTCCCCCCGAGAGGGGAAGGCTTTTTTATTTACTCCTCATCCGGTACTTCTCACTAGACAAAACTTTCTTCTGCCTTCCCCTCTTCGGGGGGAAGGTGGCGCGAAGCGCCGGATGAGGGGCTCTTACTCATACGCAAAGGTCTTCAAGAATCTCTTCGCCCTCTCTGTCTCCGGCTCGTCAAAGAACTTCTTAACTTCCCTGCTCTCCTCAACAATCTCACCCTGATCAAAGAATACTATCCTGTCAGCGACCGCTTTTGCAAAGGCCATCTCATGCGTAACAATTATCATGGTTGACCCGCCCTTAGCCAGCTCAAGCATGGTCTGCAGTACTTCATGCACCATCTCGGGATCCAGCGCTGCAGTAACTTCATCAAACAGCAGCACATCGGGGTGCATCAGAAGTGCTCTCACTATAGCTACTCTCTGCTTTTGTCCTCCTGATAACTGCCTTGGATAGTAATCCTTTTTATCAGCAAGTCCTACCTTATCAAGCAGTTCAAGCGCTTCTCTTATGACATCATCCTTTATTCTTTTTTGCACAAGCACAGGCGCAAGGATTGCATTTTCAAGAACTGTCTTATGCGGAAAAAGTTCATAAGACTGAAACACCATTCCAATTTTCTGTCTGATATTACTGATATCCTTTTTATTCGGTTCAACCGGAAGACCATCTACGGTCACGACTCCTCCCTGAATGTCTTCAAGACCGTTGAGGCACCTTAAGAAGGTACTTTTTCCGCAGCCTGAAGGTCCTATTATAACCATAACCTCTCCTTTTTTCACCGAGAGATTTATATCCTTAAGGACCACATTATTACCGAATTCTTTATGTAAATGTTTAACTTTAACGAGCTCACTCATCTTACGCCCACCTTTTTTCAAGTTTAACTGCAAATCTGCTAATCGGCCAGCAAACAAGGAAATAAAGAAGAAATACAACTGCGAATACACCAAAGGCGGCATTAGGTGATGCCTTTCTGTTAGCTTCGATTATCTGCTGTGCAACCTTCAATACCTCGACTATTCCTATCATCATCACAAGTGATGTTGTCTTTACCATTCTGGTAACCAGGTTTATGGAAAGAGGAATAAGTCTTCTTATTGTCTGTGGAAAAATAATAAAGAAATGTACCTGGAATTTATTAAGTCCAAGTGCATACGCAGAATCATACTGAATTTTCGGTATGCTTTTTATTGATCCTCTTACAAGATCACCCATCTCCGCTGTTCCCCAAAACACAAAAACAATGATTGCGGAAAACTCAGCGGAAATATTCATCCCGAAAACTCTTGTTGTCCCAAAATATACAATAAATAAAAGTACCATCTGGGGCATGATCCTGACTATCTCAAGATATATCCTAAGCAAAATCTTAAGAATTCTGTTTTTGGATGTCATTAAGACTCCTACCACGAGACCAAGTGCAATACTTATTGCAACCGATATCAGGCTTATTTCCACCGATACCCAGAGTCCCTTTAGAAGTCTTATCATATTGGTGCCTTTAAAAAGTACGTCAATCCCCAAACTCTGCATAGCGCACCCTCCTCTCGATTATTGATCCCAGAATCGAAACAGGAAGAAGCATTATCAGGTAATAAACAACAAGTAAAAACAGACACTCTATTGTCTTTGCATACATTCCTATTAAATCCTTTGCCGTAAACATAAGATCCATTAGACTTATGGTTGAAAAAACAGAAGTTTCCTTAAGAAGGAAGATAACATTTGCCATAATTCCGGGAATGCTTACCGAAAAGGCCTGTGGCAAAATTATATGTAAAAATACCTGACCATCCGTCATTCCGAGAGACAGAGCGCTTTCGCTCTGTACCTTTGCAATTGATTCAAGGCCGCTCCTCATGGTTTCTATCATGTATGCTCCGCCTATAAGCCCCAGCCCAATAATGCCACAAAGCTCCGCTGATATCCTGATTCCAAGCTTTGGTAATGCAAAGTAAATGAAAAAAAGCTGAACCAGTAGCGGAGTGTTTCTGAAGATTTCTATATATACTTTCAAAATACTGTTTATAACCGGAACCCTGAAGTAGGTGGCTGCTGCCCCTGACAGCCCAATGGCGAAGGCTGTCAGGATGCCAAGCAAACCTATCTTAACAGTCAGGAGTAGTGCTTCGTTATATAACGGTATATATGATTTAAGCACATCTAAATTCATAATTACTGAACCTTACCACCCTCAACTACAAGAGTGTTTTCATAGTCTGCTCCATAGGTATCAAGAAGAGTAGCTTCATAATCCTTATGGAAGAAGTTGTCAGCGCCGATAGTTTCGATCTCATCGTTAAGCCATGTAAGAAGTGACTCATTGCCCTTTGTTACGGCAGGTGCGATTGTATCAGCATCACCAAGGGAAGGAATACCTACAGTATAGCCCTCGTTCTCAAGTGAGAAGGCAATAACCTCTGTGTTATCGTTTGCCCATGCCGCACCGTTTCCATTTTCGAAAGCTGTCTTTGCTTCAGCATAAGCATCATATTTCTGGAGCTTTATGTCAGGATAATTCTTCTCAAGGTAGGTCTCTGCTGTTGTTCCTGAAATAACGATAATCTGATCATCAGCTTCTACAGAATCAAGACTCTCTACAACCTTGTCAGATGGTGAAACAACACCAAGTGCAACATTCATATAAGGAAGTGCGAAATCAACTTCTTCTGCTCTCTCTTCGGTAACTGTAAAGTTAGCAAGAATAATATCTACCTTACCTGTCTGCAGATATTCAATTCTGTTTGCAGCCTCTGTAGATACGTAATTGATCTTAACACCAAGATCCTCTCCGATCTTCTCTGCAAAATATACGTCATAACCTGCATATTCACCGTTCTCATCAACATAGCCAAATGGGCTCTTATCTGAAAAAACGCCGATATTGATTGTTCCGCTCTCCTTGATTTCATCAAGTGTTCTGTAAACAGTATCTGTTTCTGCTTCATCATTGGCATCTGCTGATGAATCTGCAGCCTCAGCTGTTTCAGCCTTTGCTGTATCTTCATCAGTAATTGTTGTTTCAGCCTTAGCTGAACCGCAGCCTGCAATAGTTCCCCCTATAAGTGCTGTTGCTGCGACAAGTGTTCCGATTTTTGTAAGTAGATTCTTTTTCATAATTATTAACTGTCTTTCTGCGAAAGACACCAACGGGGTTATGAAACCCAGCGTCTTTCCCTGTTTTCTATTTTAAAGTTTCCTGTTATATTCTTTATTCGTAAGGCTGACATACTACAGAACACGTGGAGGTGAGTGGCGGGGCGGTATAGCGGCCACCTCGCATGATTATATGTTGTCGGTCATCTGTAAAGGCATCAACGAATGGCGCATACCGTAGCCCGTAAACTTATCTCTTCCGAAGTTGTCTCGATTTCGCCGGATGACCAGTCACTGTCAGCTTTACAACTATAAAATGTGACAGGAGGTTATCTATTGGCATTTAAAATCTTTCGAAAGAACTGCTGTGGGCTTGATGTCCACAAAACCTGGATCTATGCATGCATTGGTATTACCGATGCAAATGGCCGCACTGAGTATTTTGAAAAAAGGTTCTCGTCCTTCTCAAGAGGACTGCGTGAACTTGCTGAATGGCTGGCCAAGTATCATTGTGTTGATGTCTGCATGGAATCTACTGGCAAGTACTGGATACCCGTTTTTAATATCCTTGAAAAGTCTTGTAATGTCGTACTTGCCCATCCCAAATATACAAAGCCCCAAAAAGGTAATAAAACCGATCGTAAGGATGCAAAATGGATATGTGACTTATTTATGTGTGACATGATCAAGCCTTCCTTCATTCCGCCAGCTGACATTCGTCATCTTAGAGATCTTGTGAGATACCGTTTCAAGCTTATCTGTATGATCACAGGCGAAAAGAATCGTGCCCTTAATTGTCTCACAGTATCAAATCTTAAGCTTGATGAAGTGTTCACTGATGTTTTTGGCAAATCTTCCAGATCCATAACTGAATATATTCTTAAGCATCCCGGGGAATGTTTCGATGTTACTCCTTTTGTTGACAGGCGATGTAAGCATCCAATTGAGGAAATCCAGGCTGCCGTTGATGGCGCTATCTGTAAGGAGCAAGCAATCAAGCTTCGTCAATGTCTGGATCACATAGATGAGTTAGAGAAACACAAGAATGAAATAGAACGGGAAATCTTTCGTGTTTCTGATCCTTACAACGATGCTCTTGCCCTAATTCGTACAGTTCCGGGGTTGGATAAAAATCCATTCACGGCAATACAGATACTTTCAGAAATAGGTGGCGATATGTCTGTCTTCCCCACAGACAAGCACCTTGTTTCCTGGGCTGGATGCTGTCCACGCAATGACCAAAGCAATTTCAAAATCAAATCCACTAGGATTTCCCGTGCTGGTATTTATCTTAAACCTGTATTGGTGCAAGTTGCAAATGCTTTGATCAAATCCAAGAAGCATCCCGAAATTACAGAACGTTATCGCCGTATCAAATCACATCGTGGTCACAAGAAAGCCATCATTGCAATCTGTCGTATGCTCCTGACCGCTATCTGGCACATACTCACAGATCTTAAGCCCTATACTCCTGATGGTTATTTTATTCAGAAGTCCGTTGAAGAAAAGAAAACTCTTACAACTGCTCAGGCTCTTAATCTATTGAAGTCCAGAGGTTTTATCATCAAAGATGATCTTGCAGAAGTGACATCGTAGATCTTTGCCCCAAATATTTAATTTTTCGACTACCTCCAGGTGGTTTATTTATCATGCCCTAAACTTTATTCCTATCCGCTACCTCTCTGTTTCAAACTTTCACTCTCCTCTTTTGTAGCTATATTTACTTTCCTTTATTTAGCTGCTGCAAAGCCCTTTTCAAGATCTGCAATAATATCATCGATATGCTCCGTGCCGATTGAAAGTCTTATCGTGCTCTGTGTGATTCCCTGATCTGCAAGCTCCTCATCATTAAGCTGTGAATGAGTTGTTGTAGCGGGATGAATAACAAGGCTCTTTACATCCGCAACGTTTGCAAGCAGTGAAAAGATTTCCAGGTTATCGATAAACTTCCATGCTGCTTCTCTTCCGCCCTTGATCTCAAATGTGAAGATTGAAGCTCCGCCATTAGGGAAATACTTCTCATAAAGTGCATGATCCGGATGATCAGAAAGTGAAGGATGATTAACCTTCTCAACCTGAGGATGCTTTGAAAGGAATTCCACAACCTTCTTTGTGTTCTCAGCATGTCTGTCCAATCTAAGGGACAGTGTTTCAACTCCCTGAAGAAGAAGGAATGCATTAAACGGAGAAATTGTTGCGCCTGTATCTCTGAGAAGAATTGCTCTTATATAAGTAACAAATGCAGCAGGTCCAACTGCGTCATAGAAGGATACACCGTGGTAGCTCGGATTAGGAGCTGCTATCTGAGGATAGTTGCCACTCTCCTTCCAGTTAAATTTTCCTGATTCAACAATGATTCCTCCAAGAGTTGTTCCATGTCCGCCTATGAACTTTGTTGCTGAATGAACAACAATGTCAGCACCGTGCTCGATAGGTCTGATAAGATATGGTGTTCCGAAGGTGTTATCAATTACAAGCGGAAGTCCGTGCTTATGAGCGATTTCTGCGATTGCATCAATATCCGGGATATCACTGTTGGGATTACCAAGTGTCTCAAGATAGATGGCTCTTGTATTTTCTTTGATTGCTCCCTCAACCTCCTGAAGATTATGAGCATCAACAAAGGTTGTTGTAACACCGTACTGAGGAAGTGTATGAGCCAGTAAATTGTAGCTTCCACCGTAGATTGTCTTCTGTGCAACTATGTGTCCGCCATTAGCAGCAAGAGCTTCTATAGTATAGGTTATTGCTGCTGCTCCGGATGCAACTGCAAGTGCTGCGCTTCCACCTTCAAGAGCTGCAATTCTCTTCTCAAGAACATCCTGTGTGGAATTTGTAAGTCTTCCGTAAATGTTTCCCGCATCAGCAAGTCCGAATCTGTCTGCTGCATGCTGTGAATTTCTGAATACATAAGATGTTGTCTGGTAAATCGGAACCGCTCTTGCGTCTGTTGCCGGATCCGGCTGTTCCTGACCTACGTGTAACTGAAGTGTCTCGAATTTGTAATTACTCATACCATTTTCCTCCTGTTCTGACTGTTTGACTGTTAAGAATTTGTAATCTCTTCTCTATTTCATTTTTGCCATTTTCTTTTGGCTGTTCGCTTTTGTTGAAATAGATGATACAATCTATTTACCTACTGTGTCAATATGTTTTACGATAAGCATTTGTTTTCACTTGCTATAAGCAACGCTTAATCTACAAATCCGCATCTATACTTTATTCTTAACATATTGATTATATTGAAGAATATATATTATTAGGAGGAGCTACATGTTTTCAACAAAGGGCCGCTATGCACTTAGGATAATGATTGATCTGGCTGAGCAGAATCGCTCTGACTTTATTCCACTTAAAGATATTGCCGAAAGACAGGACATTTCAAAAAAGTATCTTGAAATCATCGCAAAAGAGATGGTCAAAGGAAAGCTTATAGTAGGTGCAAGTGGAAAACACGGTGGCTATAAACTGCTTAGAGAGCCTTCAGATTATTCTATTGGCGAAATAATAGAGCTCATGGAGGGTTCCATGGCACCTGTTGTATGTCTTGAGGAAAACGCAGATGAATGTCCCCGCCTTACAAAATGTAAAACCATTTCCATGTGGAAGGAGTTCTATAATATGGAAAAAGATTTCTTCTACAATAAAAAATTGAGCGATCTGCTTTGATGCAGGTCGTTTTTTTGCAGCTCATAACCGGCAAGCAAATGGATGCCCGAATATGCTATAATTTATTGATGATTGGGAAATTTCCTATCCTCAAACAGTGTCAAAAAGTATTTTTTAATACTTATATTACTTAATTAAGGGGGACGAACATGATAAAAAGAAGAATCGTTTTATTAAAGAAACTGACATCTGTAATTATGATTTGTTCACTAGCTTTATCTTCCGGCTGCGCATCGTCTACAAAGGCAGGCGGCTCCGGAGATGCACCCGGAGCAGTAGAATCCACAAATTCCGAAATCAGTACCGAATCTAAAGAGGCTGATGCCGGAAAAGGTACTGCCGAAGAAGACACTGCCAACGCTTCCGCTTCATCTGATTCTGCAAGCTCAAATAATGCAGAAGATTCCGAAGCTACCGATTCCGAATCATTATCCGAAGAAGATCTCTCATCTCCGATTGACTTTACCTATCAGAATCATCCAATGACTCTCATGAATAATGAAACCCGATATGCTTCCGGCAACTACTACACAGTTCAGCTTGAAAAAAGTGATCTTGAGAAATATCCAAAGCTTCAGAAAAAATTGGATGAGCTAAATGAATCCGGCGAAAAAATGCTTAACGATCTTTTCACCTCAAACACTGATGAAATAAATGAAATGTTTTCCCAAGGCTGTCAATTAGCATACGAATTTGATCACAATCTATATCCGGTCAGAGCCGACGGGAAAGTTTTCTCTTTTGTCATCGAGAATTATACATATCTTGCCGGTGCTCATGGTTATGCTGACTATTCCAATTATAATTTTGATCCATCGACCGGGCAGGAAATTGCTTTTTCCGAAGTGGTAAAAAACACAGAGGACCTTCCCGAAATAGTTGCGGATGAAATCATAAAACAGAATGATGATCTAAAGGACTACTTTACTCAGTGTCCTACAGACAGACAAAACCTTATAGACAGTTTTCCTGACAGATTAGCTAATAATGCCCGGGGGCTTGCCTGGACAATTGACTACGACGGCATGCGGATAAATTTCGAGGATTACGCAATGGGAAGCTATGCTGCGGGAGCACGCGATGTTAAGATCAGATTTGCAGATTATCCGGATCTTTTCACAGATACCTACAATAATTACCGGGATGCCGAAATTCCCGATGTAAAAGCTGTTGCAAAAGAACTGAAGGATGCTGAAGATGTTGAAGTTGCTGCTTCACCCTCGGAGAATTTGTCAGATACCGAGGAAGAAGACTACGGCGAAGACTGGTGGTACCATACTATAGTAGAAAATCCCGGTTGGGAAGAATGGACTGCCGATGGCATAGATACAACTCAGGGAACTCCTTCCTTTGAGCTTTCGGAAATCAGTTCCAACACTACCGATTGGTTAAACGAAGATGAATGGTCCAAAAAGAACAATATTCCTCTTCCCGACAGTTTTCCTTATAATGACGGAACCTACACCTACAGCGTAACCAATGATCCCGAGGGAGGTACGCTTTCCCTCACTGTTATGAATGATGAAACCCAGACACTTTGCGGTAATTTTTATTTTGACGATTTCATCGCAGCGCCTGACGGGGGCGAAGGTCTGTTTGCAGATTTCACGCAGCCATACATCCATTATGCACTTATGAAGGATGACATCCTTTATGTATCACTTGGTCACAGGACCTACGCTTCTGCCAATCCTCATAAATCCTACATAGTTGCGATAGATACAGTATCCGGCAAAACACTTTGGCGAAGCGCAGATCAGGTCTGCGGCTCCTGTAATTTCATTATCAGGGACGACAGCATAATATGCGGTTATGGCTTTACTGCAGAACCTGACTACATTTACATACTCAATCGTCATAACGGAAAAATACAGAAAAAGACAAAGGTTAAATCAGCGCCTTCATATTTTATACCGATGGACGATAACCTCTATGTTCTAACCTACAACACGGAATACTTATACAAAATAAAGTAAATAAGAAGATTGGAGAAAAATAATGTACGAAGAACTTACAAATCAGTCATCACAGGTTACAGAAGAATTAATAGAAAAAGCTGGTCTACAAAAAGGACAGATCCTTGTTGTCGGCTGTTCCACCTCGGAAGTATGCGGAGATACAATCGGAACCGGCTCAAACCTTGAGGCTGCAGAGGCTGTATTTTCCGGAATATATTCAGCCACTCAAAAGCATGGCATATATCTTGCAGCGCAGTGCTGTGAACATTTAAACCGTGCAATCATAATTGAAGCTGATGCTGTTCCGGGACAGGATATAGTAAATGTTGTTCCTCAGCCCAAGGCCGGCGGCTCCTTTGCGACCACAGCCTATAAAACCTTTGCTCATCCTGTTGCAGTCGAAGAGATAAGAGCAGATGCCGGACTTGATATCGGAGATACCCTTATAGGTATGCACCTGAAAAAGGTCGCAGTACCTTTAAGACTCACAAATAACAAAATAGGCGAAGCACATATCACCTCCGCCCGTGTTCGTCCAAAATTCATCGGTGGCATCCGTGCCCACTACGACGAAACCCTTGAATAATATTTAAGAAAAAATCCCCTTTGGAGTGTGTGTTCCGTTCCGACCGATTATGCGTCCTTTGCAACGAGATCGGAACGGAATAATAAAAACCCCTTTGGAGTGTGTGTTCCGTTCCGACCGATTATGCGTCCTTTGCAACGAGGTCGGAACGGAATAATAAAAACCCCTTTGGAGTGTGTGTTCCGTTCCGACCGATTATGCGTCCTTTGCAACGAGGTCGGAACGGAATACACACTCCATAAGGGGTTTTTTATACCTTATTTTTTATTTTTTGCGGCAAATCCTGCTCTCTTACGAAGTGTAGGATCAAGTATCTTCTTACGGATACGAAGAGTTGTAGGTGTTACCTCAAGAAGCTCATCAGTATCGATGAAGTCAATACTCTGCTCAAGTGACATGATGCGCGGAGGAACAAGTCTCAATGCCTCATCGGAAGATGATGTTCTTGTGTTTGTAAGGTGCTTGGTCTTACATACGTTAACCTCGATATCTTCACTCTTTCCACTGGAACCGATGACCATACCTGAATAAACCTTATCGCCGGGGCTGATGAAGAGCTGTCCTCTCTCCTGAGCATTGAAAAGACCATAGGTTACTGCTTCACCTGTCTCGAAAGCAATAAGTGACCCCTGCTTACGATAAGAGATGTCACCCTTGTAAGGAGCATAGCCCTCAAAGATTGTGTTCATGATACCGTTACCCTTGGTATCTGTCATGAACTCACCTCTGTATCCGATAAGTCCTCTTGAAGGGATAAGGAACTCAAGACGTGTATAGCCACCGTTTGCAAGTCCCATGTTGATCATCTCACCCTTACGCTCACCAAGCTTCTGGATAACACTTCCAGCAAATTCTTCAGGAACATCGATGTAGCATTTTTCCATAGGCTCAAGCTTCTTACCGTTTTCATCGGTCTTATAAATAACCTCAGCCTTACTTACTGCAAATTCATAGCCTTCACGACGCATTGTCTCGATAAGGACAGAAAGATGAAGCTCACCACGTCCTGAAACCTTAAAGGTCTCTGTTGTATCTGTATCCTCAACTCTGAGTGATACGTCAGTGTTAAGTTCCTTGTAAAGACGATCACGAATATGACGTGATGTTACGTATTTTCCTTCCTGACCTGCAAGAGGTGAATCATTAACAATGAAGTTCATTGAAATTGTAGGCTCTGAAATCTTCTGGAAAGGAATTGCATTAGGTGCATCCGGAGCACAGAGTGTATCACCAATCTTAAGATCTTCAATACCTGAAATTGCCACGATAGAACCTATTCCTGCTTCCTGAACCTCTACCTTGCCAAGTCCCTGGAATTCATAAAGCTTACTGATCTTGGTCTTAAATGAACGATCAGGCTCATGGTGATTTATTACAATTACTTCCTGGTTAACCTTAACTGTTCCGTTATCAACCTTACCAACACCTATACGGCCAACATATTCATTGTAGTCGATAGTACTGATAAGCATCTGAGTACCTGCATCGGGATCACCTACAGGTGCGGGAATGTAATTGATGATAGTGTCGAGAAGAGGCTTAAGGTCGCTTCCGGGCTCATCAAGTGACATGGATGATGTTCCCGCCTTAGCTGATGCAAATACGAAAGGACAGTCAAGCTGCTTATCATCTGCGCCAAGGTCAAGAAGAAGCTCAAGTACTTCATCGATAACTTCACCCGGACGAGCCTCAGGTCTGTCGATCTTATTTATACATACGATTACGGGAAGCTTAAGCTCCATTGCTTTTCCAAGAACGAACTTGGTCTGGGGCATCGCACCCTCAAAAGCGTCAACGACAAGAATAACACCATTAACCATTTTAAGGACACGCTCTACCTCTCCGCCAAAGTCTGCGTGGCCGGGCGTATCAATAATGTTAATCTTAATGTCTTTGTAGCTGATAGCTGTGTTCTTGGACATGATGGTGATTCCACGCTCACGCTCGATATCTCCTGAGTCCATAACACGCTCTACGACGTCCTGGCCCTCACGAAAAACACCGCTCTGTCTGAGAAGTCCGTCAACCAGTGTTGTCTTACCGTGATCGACGTGGGCAATAATTGCTACGTTTCTGACATCGTTTCTTGTCTGTTTCATGGTTTTCCTCCGTTATTTTTTTATTACTATTTTTACTATATTAATGTGTGAATTCCATTTATTTGGTTTCAAAACTCACATAGTATATCACGCAGCAATAATTGATGCAATAATAAAGACAACGCAGATATCATTAAATAAATATAAACTGTGTTTTGTGTATTTAAATTTGATTGCCAAAGCCTTAAAATATAAATATGGATAGCTATGAGAAAAACCTGAAGAGATTTGAGGCTCTTCACGGAGATAAAATAAAATTACATACGGAAAAAGAAAGAACGAGGGTATGCCATAACTGCGGACGAAGGCTGCTTCACGATATCAAGGGGAATCTGTGCCCTATGTGCTCCGAACAGGAGCTTTTCTGCGAAGTACGGGATTATATCCGTGCTAACGATGTAAAAGACTATGAGGTTGCAGATCATTTCAATCTGCCTTTGGCAAAGGTAAAGGAGTGGATAAAGCAAGGCAGAATCCAATACAAAGATGACCCTACAATGAAGCAGATTTTCATGGGCAATTATTGCCAGATTTGCGGAAAACCAACAAACTTTGGCACAATATGCCCGCAATGTATGAAGGAAAAGCGAAAAGCCGAACAGAAAGGTATTGCCATCGGACAGCCCCAGACTCAGGGCAGCAACAAGATGCGTTTTATGGAGGAGGACAAATAAGTCCTCCTCTTTTTATATTACAATATTCCTAAATAAGCTCCAGTCTCTCTTTCGCTATTGCTTTAAAATGTCTTAATGCTCCACTTATTCTGACATCACATTCACTGTCATGATCAGCTATAATTTCAGCAGAGGAAAGCTCCTTATTTTTCCAGCTCATATTGACGGTAAAGCCTCCCTTTGCCCTTAACCCCTTTACGCTTCCTTCACTCCACTCATCCGGTAGTGCGGGCAAAAGAATAATTTCTCCGTTTGTACACTGCAAAAGGGCTTCACAAATTGCCGCCTCTCCTCCAAAGTTTCCGTCTATCTGAAACGGCGGATGATTGTCAAACATGTTCGGATTTGTGGAATTGCCGAGGAGCTTTTCAATATTCTCGTACACCTTCTTGCTGTCATATAATCTTGCCCACATATTTGCGATCCAGGCTCTGCTCCATCCCGTATGTCCTCCGCCATGAGAAAGTCTTCTTTCAAGGGTAGCTCTCGCTGCTTTTGCAAGGAGCGGAGTCTTTTCCGGTGTTATAAGGTCTGCCGGATAAAGCGCAAAAAGCTGCGAAATATGTCTGTGGCCTATCTCAACCTCATCGTAATCAACAGCCCATTCCTTTATCTGACCGTATTTTCCTATTTCAGGCTTTGGGAGTTTCTCCATCATCTGTTTAAGGCGCTCTGCAAAGGCCTCATCAATTCCGAGAATCTCTGATGCCTTTATTTCATCCTCAAAAAGAACTGTAATTATCTGTGAATCCATAGACGGTCCCATGCAAAGACACCCTTTTACACCCTTATCGGTCATGTAGGTATTTTCAGGTGATACGGAAGGTGAGGTAACAAGCCTTCCGTCACTGTCTTCAATAAGGAATTCTGTAAAAAACTCACAGGCTTCTTTTATCAGGTGATATTTATCCTTAAGAAATTCCTTGTCTTTCGTATATTCGTAATGCTCGAAAACATGGGTAGCAAGCCATGCTCCGCTCATTGGCCATATGGTTGCGGGAATCCATTCGTCCTGTGGTGCGGTATCTCCCCAGATATCCGTATTGTGATGGCATACAAAACCCTTTTCGATACCATACATCTCCTTGGCTGTAATTCTTCCGTTTACGCAGACCCTCTCAAGAAGATCAAAAAGCGGCTCATGAAACTCAGAAAGATTGCAGCTTTCAGCCGGCCAATAATTCATCTCTGTGTTTATATTCACCGTGTACTTACTTCCCCATGCAGGCCACATATCCTTGTTCCAGATTCCCTGAAGGTTTAGTGGCTGTGTCCCCGGACGGCTTCCTGAAATCATCAGATATCTGCCAAAATTAAAGTAAAGCTCCATCAGCTTATTATCGAGATTTCTTTTTTCCAAGGTACCGTCGTTTGCTGAAAACCTCTTAAGTCTCTCGTCAGTAGAGAGCTCTCTTGCGCTGTCACTGTTATCATTTAATAACAGTTCTACCCTGTCAAAGTACTTTTTATAATCTGAAATATGAGTTTCTTTTACATCCTCATAAGATTTTTCAATAACAGCTTTTGCATCCTTTATTGCTCTCCGGGCATACTTCTTCCCATCTAAATCGTTTAATGTATCTTCCTTGTCACTTAAGCTGTACTCATAAAAACTTGTGCGGCAAGTCAATATAAGAGTTGCCTCATCCGCACATTCAACGCTTATCTTTTTACCAAGAGTCCTAATGCTTCCTCCCTTGCAGGAGCCGGCAAGAACAGCAGCAAAAAAGATTCCATCCTTTGAACCTGTTCCTCCCGTATACATAATCATGTTGTCAGCGCAGGGCCTGTTGTCGTCATAATAATCATCCCGTCCGTCAATATCAGCTTTGAAGCTCACTTTACCGGGCACTGATGATGTAATGTGTACTATCAGCGCATTATCGGGAGCAGACGCAAAATACTCTCTTTTATACTCTGTGTTCCCGCACTTGTACTTTACGGTGGCAACGGCATTACCTATATCAAGGATTCGGCTGTACTCCGTAACGTCTTCATCATCGCAGGAAAAAACTATGTTAAGGTCTCCAAGCGGCATATAATGCCTGCTATTGGGATTTATTCCCTGCATTTTTTCAAATGCAGTTTTCTCTGCAGCCGGAATATCCCCTTTAAAAAGAAGGTCTCTTACTTCCTTAAGGCCTTCCTTCGCATCGGGATTAATTCTGTGTCTTAAACCGCCCGACCACACAGAATCCTCATTTAATCCAACAAGATCCTTATCCGGACCTCCATATACCATTCCGCCTATTCTACCGTTTCCTATAGGCATAGCCTCATTAAAATCCGATGCAGGCTTTGTATATCTAAGAATCACTTCTCTGTCCTGTAATTTACTTTGCATCATTGCCTCCCGTAAACTTTTTACACTGCAAGACTAAATTATATCATTGTGATCCTTTTTTTCTACATGACTATTTATACTTAGTTTCATGACATTTTTATACCTTGTTATCGTACGTAAAGTCATGGCTTATTGAATGCAAAAATAAAATCACACGCAGAAAATCAGAAAACCGGATATATATTCATCACTCAAAATGAATATATACCCGGCAGTCATTTTACTTCTGATTTTAAAACAGATATCCTTTACTGATTGCTTGTTGCATCATATACCAGCATTCCGTTGTAATAGGATGCGAGAGCATTGTCAGTATTCAGCTCGTTTAATAGATTCACCGCACAGTTCAGATTATACAAACGATAAAGACCGTTAACAGCGTCAGCCATCTCTTTAAGTGTATTCATCATATCATCCCACCCGGCTTTATAGTTTTTATCCTCTATAGCCAAAGCGGCAAATTCTGCCATCCCGTTCTGCCAAATGGATATTGTTACAAGATCTCCTTCCCTGGTAATCTTATAATTGTTTCCGAAGCTTTCCTTCAAAAGACTCTCTGTATAAGTCATTATCTGTGAAATCTCTGCATCAGAAGCTTTTTCTACTGTGGTATCCCCAGTTTGTCCCGCAGCATAAGCCTTTACGGGAGATAATACAAGCGAAAGCATCATCGCAAGTCCTGCTACCAGTACGATACCGTTCTTCAATAATTTACTCATTAGAATGTTCCTCCTTGAATCAATCTAAATAACCTTATGGGTAAATTATAAAAAGTTCGAAAAAACAAAGCTATTAAAACGATATTAAATTATATAAACTGTGAACTATTAATCAAAAAAATCGCTATTTTTTGAAATTTTATTTCAAAAAATAGCGATGAACTGTTTTAAAGCGCAGCCTTATATATTTCAAAAGCGGCTTTGGCATCAATCGGCCTTATTCTTGAAAGCTTAACGGTATCCTGCATCGTTGCATCCATAGAAAGGGCTGTAAGATCATCATCAGTGGGATTAATTCCAAGATCATGCAGACTTACAGGCATTCCTATACTCTTAAAGAATTCCACTGTTTTGTCTATACCTGCAGCTGCAGCCTTTTCATCATTCTCTTCGGATATTCCCCATACCTTACGCGCAAATTTAGCAAATCTTGAATCAGCATCCTTATATAATGCCTTTGCCCATGACCCCCACACCGCTGCAAGCGAATCACCGTGAGTCACATCATAGCGGGCTGACAAAGCATGCCCAAACTTGTGAACTGAAAAATCCTTGCCTCGTCCGCATTCGGTCAGATTGTTATGTGAAAGACTTGATGCCCAGAATATCTCAGCCATTGCATCATAGTCTGAAGGTGTATCAACTACAATCTTTCCGTTTTTAATAACGGTTCTCAAAAGGCCTTCCGCTATCTCATCTGTCATGTCACACTGAATACCCGGAATGAAGTATCTCTCCATGGTGTGCATCATGATATCAGTAACGCCTGCAGCTATCTGATTCTTTGGAAGTGTCATTCCAAGTGCGGGATTAACCATGGCAAATCTGCATCTGTTAAAATCTGTGTTAATACCTGCTTTCTTGCCAAGCTCCTCATTTGTAAGTACAGCTGAGTCACTCATCTCACTTCCTGCTGCGGCAATTGTTAATACAGCTCCAACAGGAAGTGACTTTGTAAGCGGTACCTTCTTTGTCCAAAGCTCCCATAGCTTCTCATCCGGATTAGCGGCTCCGTGCGCAATAGCCTTTGCGGTATCTATCGCACTTCCGCCGCCGATCCCTATTATCATATCTGCACCAAAAGAGAGCGCTTCCTTAATTCCTTCCTCTGCATGAGCAAGTGTCGGATTGGGTTTTGCTCCGCCAAATTCCTTGTACTCCACACCTGACTCTGAAAGAGATTTTTCAACTCTTTCCAAAAGTCCGCTCTTTACAACACTTCCTTTTCCATAAACCAAAAGTGCTTTTTTACCGTATTTTACAGCGGTTTCGCCTGTCTGATCTTCAACATCTTTTCCGAAAATAACTTCCGTGGGTGCGTAGTACTTGAAATTGTCCATAATGTTAGTTTTCCTCCTTTGGAGCATTAACAGTTACATTTACTGCTTCTCCCGACAGATTAATGTTTTTATTAACTTTGGCATCATATGTGCCGGCTCTCATAATCTCTGTAAAGTCAACACCTGTTGCTTCTGACATTGTATCAAATACCTGTTTCATTACAATAGGCATATTTCCCGAAATCTGGCTTGCGCCATTGGTACCATCGCCTGTTCCGTATATATTGATCTTGTCGATCTGTGAAAGAGGCTTCGCAATTTCAGCTGCCATCTGAGGCATGATCTTGATCATCATTTCTGCCATAGCTGCGCCGTTATACTTCTTGTAGGCTTCTGCTTTCTTCTCCATAGCCTCAGCTTCCGCAATACCCTTGGCCCTGATGGCTTCAGCTTCTGCCTTACCTTTTGCTGCAATACCTGCTGCCTCTGCATCATACTTTGCTTTAATACCGGCAGCTTCCTGCTCTGCCGCAAATTTCTGGGCTTCAGCCTGAGCCTTTTTGGCATCAGCTTCACGTTCCTGCTCATACTTTGCTGCTTCAGCTTTTTTCTGTCTCTGAACAAGCTCTGCTTCGGCCTTCTTCTCAGCCTGATACTTCTCGGCATCTGCCTTTTTCTCAATCTCGGCTGCAAGTTCCTGCTGTTTAACTATAACTTCCTTCTGCTTAAGTTCAGCCTCACGCTCAGCCTTTGCAATCTGGGCATTTACTGTAGCTGTCTGAATTGATTTCTGCTGTTCCTGAGTCTGGATTTCATAAGCTGCGTCGGCTACAGCACTTGCTGTATCAGCTTCTCTCTTAAGCTCTGCCTGCTTAATCGCGAGAGCATTGTTTTTCTCTGCTATCTCGGTCTGTGCAAGTACACGTGCATCGTTGGCTGCCTTATCAGCTTCTGCCTTGGCAATGGCAACGTCTCTGTCTGCCTGAGCCTTTGCAATAGCTGCATCCTTCTTGATCTTAGCGGTGTTGTCCATACCAAGATCGCTTATAAGACCGTTTTCATCAGTAACGTTCTGAATGTTACAGGACAAAATCTCAATACCGAGTTTGTTCATGTCCTTTGAAGCCTTTTCCATAACCTGATCGGAAAAGCTGTCTCTGTCAGTATTGATCGTCTTTAAAGCAAGTGTACCTATGATCTCACGCATGTTACCCTGCAGGGAGTCCTGAAGATCCATTGTGATCTGCTCGGGTGTCTTGTTAAGGAAGTTCTTGGCTGCAAGCTGAATTGCTTCAGGTGTTGTGCCGATTCTTACCTTTGCGACAGCGTCAACATTTACATTGATGAAATCGTTTGTGGGCACTGACTGCTCTGTCTTGATATCAACGGTCATCTGTCCAAGATACAGTTTATCTACTCTTTCAAAAAACGGGATTTTTACACCTGCACGTCCTATGAGAATTCTTGGAACCTTTCTCATACCGGAAATGATAAATGCCTTATCCGGAGGTGCCTTTACATAGCCCGCTGCTATGACGATGATCGCGATTACAATGATAATTGCGAGTGCGATAATTAATGTAGTATCCATAAATACCTTCCTTCCCGGGGTCTTTCCCCAATGCGTGCACTTTATTGTGCTACGCTGTTCCCTTTATGTTTATATTTTAACAATCTAAGAAATTCAAATATATCATATTTTCAACCAAAATGTATGCTCTATTTCTCCATTTTGGCCAAAAAAATTTCTATTTTTGCAACATTTCAGAATATTGAGTGTTTTTATCATTTTGGGCTTATAGAGTTAGTTCTCTAAGATAAAAGGCGAAACCTGCTTGGTTAACAGGTTCCGCCTTCATTTAAAAAATCACTGATAGAGAATTCTGAATTCTCCGTTCTCTACAGACAGTTTTATCTTTCCACCATCCTTTAACTTTCCAAATAAAATCTCATCAACAAACAGAGGCTTTACGTCATTTCTTATCACACGGTCAACCTCTCTTGCACCGAATTCCTGACTGATTCCGCGCTTTTTAATAAGCTGTTTTGCTTCATCATCAGCCAAAAGCTCTATCTTCTTAGCCTTTAGCTGATCGCATAATTCTCCAAGCTTTTTATCCACAACCATTGTCGCCATCTTGGAATCCATGCTTCCAAACACCACAACCTTGCTCAAACGGTTTCTGAATTCAGGCTGGAATACACGCTTTACTTCCTCCATGAGAACGCTGTCATCATGTCCTTCACTCACAAAGCCGATTCCGCTCTTTCCGAGGCGGTTGGCACCTGCGTTGGAGGTCATGATTACAATAACGTTTCTGAAATCCGCTTTTCTTCCCTGATTATCCGTGAGAGTAGCATAATCCATCACCTGCAAAAGGACATTGTAAATATCGGGATGCGCTTTTTCTATCTCATCAAGAAGGAGTACTGACGAAGGATTCTTCCTTATTGCTTCGGTTAAAATACCGCCTTCCTCGTAACCCACATAACCTGCAGGCGAGCCGATGAGTTTTGCTACCGCATGTTTTTCTCCATACTCACTCATATCAAAACGGACAAGTTTAACTCCAAGCTCCATCGCAAGGCGTTTTGCTATCTCGGTCTTACCTACACCTGTGGGCCCGACGAAAAGAAGACTCGCCAGCGGTTTATTCTCCTCGCCAAGACCTGCCTTTGAAAATTTGACGGCATTTACAACCTGTTTTACCGCTTCATCCTGGCCAAAGACCTTGCCCTTTAATCTGTCCTCAAGAGTTGCAAGTCCCGCCATGTCGTCAGTATCCACGGTTTCGATCGGCACACGGCAAATTTTTGTCAGTATCTCATTGATAACATCCTTTCCCACCTTCTGTTCATCCTTATCTGTGGGATGGAGCTTTCTGTAGGAGCCGGCTTCATCTATAATGTCGATTGCCTTATCGGGAAGAAATCTTTCATTTATATACTTGGCACTCATCTTAACGGCATATTCAAGTACGCCCTTGCCATATTTTACGCCGTGATACTTCTCGTATTTTTCCTTTAAGCCTTCAAGAATTTTAATGCTCTCTTCTTCTCCCGGCTCCTTTATTTCAACATTCTGAAAACGTCTTACCAGGCTCTTGTTTTTCTCAAAGTATTTTTTGTACTCCTCAAAGGTGGTGGCACCAATGAATCTGATATGACCATCTGTAAGGTACGGCTTTAGCATATTTGATGCGTCAAAGGATCCCTCACCCACAGCACCTGCTCCTGAAAGATTGTGGATTTCATCTATATAAATAATGGGGCGTTTTTCTTTTCCTATCTCTGAGAGAACTTTTTTGAAACGTTTTTCAAAGTCACCTCTGTACTGGGTTCCTGCGAGCATGCCGCCAAGATCAAGAGCAAAAACCTTTGCCCCCTTAATAGCATCCGGTACCTCGCCGCTTCTAAGACGTTCCACAAGTCCGTAGGTAATTGCAGTTTTGCCCACCCCGGGCTCTCCTATATGAAGTGGATTGTTTTTGTCCTTTCTGCACAGAATCTGAATGGTTCGCTCAAGCTCTACAGTTCTTCCAATAAGAGGATTTACATCCTCTAAGGTATCATTTAAACAGGGAGCAAAAATTTTAAGATTCCCGGTATCTTCCCTGGACTTTTCATAATTGCCTGTTGTAGCACTTCCACCATCAAGAGCACTCTCATCCTCAATGTTTGAAAGCTCCTGCAAAAAATCCGCCTCAGTAAGTCCGTCCTGCTCCATATAGTAAACGCCATAACTGTTATCAAGATTCCAGATAGCATGTATTATGTGCCTTATATAAACCTGTGCACAGCCGCTTCCAAAGGCACTCTGTCCCGCAAAATTAAGCATCTGCTGAGTCCCTGCAGATAAGATCGGGTCTCTGCCATCCACCTTCTCAACGTATTTTTCTATATATTTTTTCAGGCGCTTTTTAAGCGCTTTCTTATCGCCACCGCAGTTCTCGTATGCATCCACAAATGCCTGACTGTGCAGGAGCATAAGCAGAACCATCTCCGGTGTTACACATTCGTAATTTCTTTCGCTTGCATACTCTATTGCACTCTGAAGTACAAGCATTGCCTCTTTTGAAAGATTCATTTTATGCCTCCTCTACACTCATTCTGAATGGAAATCCTTCACTCTTCGCTCTCATAAGCGCTGTGTCCACCCTGGTTCTCGCTATGTCGTATGGATATTTACCGACCACAGCCTGACCGTTTTTATGTACCTTCATCATTATTGATTCGGCAGTAACTTCATCCTTATGAAAAATATCCACCAAAACATCCACCACAAAATCCATGGTGGTAAAGTCGTCGTTGAACATGATGACGTTAAATTGTCTCGGTTCCTTTATCATGTCTTTTGTAAGCTCTTTTGTTGCGCCTTTAGTTGCCATACTATTCTCCTCATCCCTACATTAAAAAGCGAAATATCCTTCTTCTATTTCTTCGATTCCGATTCTCCCCTCAGTCTTTTGGGTAAGTCCGTCGGTAATCCTTCCACAGTCTTCCATTTTTACGGTGATATCATACTCCACCTTATCAGTATAGACTTCATTTTCAAGAGGGATTTCCTCCTGCCTAAGGAAATACTGAATATTGTTTACCAGTGTATAGTCAGCAGTCAGGTGATATCTTTTCCCATATACCATCTCTCCTATATCCGCAGCTGCAAGTCCTGCCTGTGCTGCCTGGGTATAAGCCCTGACCAGTCCGCCGGTCCCCAGAAGTACTCCCCCGAAATACCTTGTTACTATTATAAGTACGTTTGTCACTCCGGATCCTTTTATCACTTCAAGGATTGGTTTTCCGGCAGTACCTGAGGGCTCCCCGTTATCGCTGCACCTTGTTGTCCCGAAATCTGAGCCGATCACAAATGCATAACAGTTATGCCTGGCATCCCAGTACTTTTTCTGAAAAGCGGCTATCTGTTCCTCTGCCTCCTGAACACTTGATACAGATAAAACATTCGCTATAAATCTTGATTTTTTTTCAACTATTTCATCGCATCCCGGCTTAAGGATGACCTTATAATTGTCTGTTTTTCCCATAAATGCTGTTCCAATCGCTTTATCTTAGTCTATTTTTTACTATTTATATTTGTTATAATAGCATGATATAAGCTCGGTTACTATCACTGAGCAATCATGATATTACTTCGTATATTATATGCGCAGGCATTGATATTCGCAGTAACAATATCTTTTCATATCGGAGGAAGTTATGAATTTTGGTAGAAAAGGTATCCGGGACCAGCAGCACAAGCTGACCTCAGGTACTACTAAATGGAGAAAGAAAATTTCCCTCATATCCTTTGAGCTGATACTCATGGCTTGTATCGGACTCTTGGTCATAGGAGTGTGTGCAGGTATCGGTGTATTCCGGGGTATCATTGATACCGCTCCTGACATAGGTAACATAAGTGTTACGCCGACAGGTTATTCCACCTTCGTCTATGACACGGAGGGCAACCAGACTGCAAAGCTTGTCTCCACGGATTCCAACCGTATCCCCGTAAGCTGGGATATGATTCCAGAGAATCTTGCCCACGCTTTCGTAGCTATCGAGGATGAACGTTTTTACACTCACAACGGTATCGATATTCAGGGTATTGTGAGAGCTGCTTTCGTCGGTATCACAAGAAAAGAACTCTCTCAGGGTGCAAGTACCATAACTCAGCAGCTTTTAAAGAACAACGTATTTACAGGATGGACCAGTGAGAATTCCGACATTGCCAAGATAAAACGTAAGATTCAGGAACAGTATCTGGCACTGCAGCTTGAGAAGACAATGACTAAGAACGATATTCTTCTTAATTATCTGAACACCATCAACCTCGGAAGCAATACCCTTGGTGTGCAGGCTGCATCGCTTCGTTATTTTAATAAGCCGGTTACCAATCTTACTCTTTCGGAATGCGCTGTTATCGCAGGCATCACACAGAACCCCAGCCGTTTCAACCCCATCACACACCCTGACAACAATGCGCAGCGTCGTGAGAAGGTTTTGAAAAACATGCTGAAGCAGGGCTACATTTCGCAGATAGAATATGATGAAGCCATTAACGACGATGTATATGCCAGAATCCAGGTCGTTGATGAAGAAACCTCAGATAACAGCGTCAACTCCTACTTTGTTGATGCACTCACAAACCAGCTGATCGATGATCTTATCGATGCAGGTTACAATGAAACTCAGGCCTATACGCTTTTATACAGTGGCGGTCTTAAGATTTATTCCACTCAGGATCCTCACATCCAGTCTATCTGTGATGAGATTTACTCTGATGAGTCCAATTATCCCGAGGGAACAAAGTACCTTCTTGATTACGCACTGACAACCGTTGATACAGAAGGTAACAAGACTAACTACAGTTCTGAGATGATGAAGAGTTATTTCCAGCAGCAGACTAAGAGCTTCAACATGCTGTTTAACTCACAGGAGGATGCACAGGCTGCGATTGATGAATATAAGGCTGCTGTCGTAGGGACAAACACAGTAGACGGTGAATCAATAAACCTCACTCCTCAGCCTCAGGTTTCACTAACCGTTGAGGATCACAAGCTTGGCTATGTAGTTGCTATGATTGGTGGACGCGGAAACAAGACAGCATCCAGAACTCTTAACCGCGCAACCGATACGGTACGTCAGCCCGGTTCCACCTTTAAGGTGCTTTCGACCTACGCTCCCGCTCTTGACAGTGCAGGACTTACACTTGCAACTATATTTAACGATGCACCCTTTAATTATCCTGACGGACGTCCTGTTAATAACTGGTACGGAGAATCCTACAGAGGTCTTACAAGCATCAGAACCGCTATAAAGGATTCCATGAATATCATTGCCGTTAAGACAATGACACTCATTACCCCCCAGCTAGCATTTGATTATCTTAAGAATTTCGGATTTACAACACTTGCCGAAAACGAAGAGATAAACGGTAAGATTTACACCGATGTACAGCTTCCCACAGCACTTGGCGGACTTACCCACGGTGTTACCAACATGGAACTTAACGCAGCTTATGCTGCAATTGCCAACGGAGGCCTTTACATAAAGCCAAAGCTTTATACCAAGGTAGTTGACCACGAAGGCAATACCATCCTCGACAACACCACAGCTGACTCTACAAGAATTCTTAAAGAGTCAACAGCTTATCTTCTTACAAGCGCTATGGAGGATGTAGTAACAAGCGGAACAGGTACAGCCGTTAATTTCGGAACCACGGCTATTGCAGGAAAGACAGGAACAACCTCAGATGAAAACGACGTTTGGTTCGCTGGATACTCAACCTATTACACAGCTACAACCTGGGCCGGATATGACAACAACGTGGATCTTACGACAAAGGATGAGCAGCGTCTTGCAAAAACCATGTGGCGTGCAGTCATGTCAAAAATACATGAAAATCTGCCTTCCACAACTTTTGAAAAGCCCTCATCAGTAATAACCGCAACTGTCTGCTCAAGATCCGGAAAGCTTCCGATCAGTGGCATTTGTGACAGCACTCACCTTTCTGAATACTTTGAAGAGGGAACGGTTCCAACTGACAGCTGTAATGTTCACTATGCAGGAACCATATGTCAGTCAGATCAGTATCCCGCATCAGAGCAGTGTCCGTTCAAGATTACCGGTGTATTTGAGCTTATTCCGCCGGAACCCACGACGCTTCAGGGACAGTCACATTCATCGACTACATCAAACGGATTTACAACCTCCATTGATGAAGCAGGTAATACAATTGTTACTCCTGCCACTACATGTCACCATACACCTGAGTTTATGGCGCAGCCAAACATTCAGGAAATACTTGCGCAGGAGACTGCTCTCATTCAGCAGGGTATTGTAAATACACAGTATCGTACAAACCAGGGCGCAGCACCTGCCGCACAACCTGCCGCTGAACAGCCTGCCGCACAACCCACTGCTGAACAGCCTGCCGCGCAACCCGCCGCAGAACAACCGGCCGCGCAACCCGCCGCAGAACAACCGGCCGCACAGCCCGCTGCCGAGCAGCCACAGCAGGAAGTTACACCGACTGAAACTCCTGCTCCCGAACAGCCTGCTGCACAGCCTGAAGAAGATGATGAAGAAGAGGACGATGAGTAAGAAGACATCAAATATATAATAAGGATTTATGGTATAATCCCCTTGAGTACTATGTACTTAAGGGGATTATTTTATCTTATGCAAATATCTTTTAATTCTTATGGAGCAAGAGAAAAAGCTGCTAAAAAATCCTCACACCAGAATAAACAAAGAAGGACCATTCACAATGAACAACATAAAGAAAAAAAACTTACATTCACCCTTAAAGATCGCATTATTTTACCTTATCTACACAATTATTTTTGCCACAATGTCAGCAGTTATCTATGGAATCTTTTTCAAAAACGGCAAAAACCTGATCTGTCAGGGTGACACCTGGAGACAGCATTTAAAGGCTGCAGCCTACTACTCCAAATGGCTGCGCGGCGTATTTTATCACATATTTCATGACCATAGCTTTTCTCTCCAGACCTTTTCTTTCGGAATAGGCTATGGAAGTGATATGTATCCAACGCTGCAATACTACGCCCTGGGTGACATTCTCAATCTTTTTTCAGCGTTTGTTAAAACAGAATATATTCATATCTATTTTCAGGTTGTAATGATATTGCGTGCATATATTGCCGGTATCACATTTTCAATTTATTCCCGCTATATAAGAAAGGACATATCAAACACTGCACTTTTTGCAGGTATGTTTACCTATAGCTTCGGTTCTTACTTTATGTACCTTGGACTCTGGCATCCTTTCTTTGCAAATCCGCTAATCTATTTTCCGCTGGTTCTTCTCGGCGCTGAAAAGATCCTTAAAGAAAAAAAGCCTGTATTCTTTGCAGTTGCAATATTCCTTGCAGGCACAAACAACTTTTACTTTTTCTATATAATCGTGCTCCTTACAATAGTTTACGTTCTTGTAAGGCTTTTGTTCATATACTTTGGAGACCATGAAAAAGGGATTTTTGGTACAATCCCTACCTTCTTTTTATATGGAATAATCGGAACTCTGATGAGTATGTTTATACTTCTTCCGGTTCTTCTTGCTTTCCCCAATAATCCCAGAGCTGCTTCGGGAATACAGATTCCTCTCCTCTACCCTGCGGATTATTACGAAGAGCTTATAAAAAATGTTTACACCTTTATTTATCATGGTCAAAGCGATACACAGCTTGGCTTTACTCCCATGTTCGTCATGGCTGTAATCTGCCTTGTATTAAGGTGCATCTATCACCTTATTCATTCAAAAAATGAATCTGAAGAAAAAAAAGAAGCACTGCTTCAGGAGGTCGTTATCCTCATCCTTCTTACAGCTTTTTTGTGCTTCCCTTATGTTGGTTACACCTTTGCTGCTTTTTCCTACGCCGTGAACAGATGGGCATTTGCCTGTGCTCTTTTTGCGGGAGTGATCACAGCTGAATTCGTCGACTTTGTTTCAAAGAAATGCTCAGCTTGTCTTTGTGGCAAAAATGTAAATCTGACCACATATATCGCAGAAATCTTCAGTGTTCTGCTCCTTATCGTCACTGTTGGAATGATCATCAAAAACGGTCGTTTAGCCTACTCACCCGAGGAAGGCAACATGATAAGAGACTATATGGACAGATGCTCTCCCGAAGAGATGTACAACCAGCTTCAGAGCACCGAGGTTCAGGTCGTCGAGGAAAATGCCGCACAGTCAGGCCTTGATCCCGCCAATGACTTTTATCGCTATTCAGGCCGTGACCTTGTATGGAATGCTGCGATGCTTGATGGAATCTCCTCTACTCAATTTTTCTTCAGCCTGGCTGATAAGAGCGTTTCCGAATACTTCAAACTCATGGCAAACAACGATCAGCAAAACTTTGCCTACTATGCTCTTGATGACAGAGCAATACTTAATTCCATCGCAGGTGTCCGCTACTATTCTCTTCGCTACAACACCCCCGATCAGCAGGCCTTTGTACCCTACGGATATGCACCATCCTACGAAAAATACAACTTCGGTATTTATGAAAATTCCGATGCCATGCCACTTGGATTTACTTATAAAAGTGCAATTTCAACATCCGAATTTGAAGGGCTGACTCCTATTCAAAGAGAAGAATCTCTTTTGTATGGCATAGTACTCTCCGATGAAGAGGCTGCAAAATATCCTGAGACAGAGACGACTTTCACTTCGGAAAGCATCCCCTATGAACTTTCTTTAGAAGGTGAAATAAAAGAAACAAAGACCGGTTTTAAGGCAAAAGCAGGCTCCTCCGTTCTCCTTACCTTTAGTGGAAACGAAGCTTCAGAAACACTGCTTTACCTTAAGAATCTGCATGTAAAAAGTAAAAACGATGTACCTTCAATTACCATTAGTTCGCAGCTTTCTGACCAAACCGGAATATGGAAAAATATCGATTACAAAACAGAAAACTCCTGGTATTATTCAGGATGGCATGACTACCTTGTAAACCTTGGTTATTCTGCGGATGCCAAAAACCAGATCAGAATTACCTTCAATGAGAAGGGGACCTATACCTTTGATGAGATGACTGTTTATTGCAGATCTCTTGCAACAATGCACGATCAGCTTACCGCATTAAAAGAGCACACTTTGACGAATGTGGATCTGCACAAAAATCCCATCTCCTATGCGACAAACCGTATAACAGGCAGCATTGATACAGATGATAATGAAATACTCTTCCTGTCAATTCCTTATACAAGCGGATGGAAAGCCTATGTAGACGGCAAAAAAGCAAAGCTTCTGCGCGCAGACACCATGTTTAGCGCACTATCTTTGGAAGCCGGACACCACGATATCAAACTGGTATATCATACTCCCGGCTTACTCGCAGGAGTTATTCTCAGTATAATCGGCCTTATTTTGCTGATATGCTTATCCAAACTACACAGAACCAAGGAGTAATTTGATGTATACACTTGCAGAACTTTGCGCAGAACTGTCGATCACACCTGCAACAGGCAGAAACTGGCTAAAGCTTGGAAAAATCAAACCGGAAGGAAAAAAAGGACGTTCCTATTACTTTTCGGATACCTATGTACGCTCATTAAAAGAAGACCTTGAAAGCGGGAAACTTAAATCCCTTCGCAGTAGGCGAAACAAGACCTACGTGTCAGGAAATCTGCTGTATGGCTCTTATATAACAGCTGACTCACCAAATCTTCCTCTTGTTCAAAAGCTGGTTGATGATATCGCCGCTGTAGATAACAATGATTTTCTCCTTCGGAGAGTCCTTAGCGGCTGTGCAGAAGGGATTTTAAAAAAGCGCATAAAGGAAGAAGACCGTGATGCCTACAAGCCCCTTATAGAAGCATTAAAGGGTGAAGAAACAACCGATTTTCATCCGTTTGACGTTGATCCTTTACAAAACCTTTCTGTTCCTTTTACAGCCTTTGAATATATTTCAGGTGAGGATACTCTGGGCCTTATTTATATATCCTTAAAGCATCTGCAATCACGTAAAAGTTCAGGTGCCTATTACACCCCGGGAATCATAGTACAAAGGCTACTTGGACATCTTTTTGAAGCATCCTTTCTTGCGGAAGGACAGGATAAAAAAATACTTGATCCGGGCTGCGGAAGCGGAAACTTTTTATTATGTCTCCCTCCCGGAATCCCTGCAGAGAATATCTATGGCTTCGATACCGATGAAGTAAGCGTACAGATTGCAAGACTGACACTTGCCTTAAAATACAAACTGCCGGATCCTGATTTCTGGGCAAAGCATATTTCATGTACCGATTTTCTTCATGCAGATAAAGGAAGCTCTGCCTTCGATGTAATATTGGGTAATCCCCCCTGGGGTTCTTCCTTTTCTCCCGAAGATAAGGAGTATATTCAGGAAAAATATGTTTGCGCCAGATCAAAGTCACCTGATTCCTATGACCTTTTTATTGAGCAGAGCCTAAATCTTTTAAAAGAGGGAGGTACGCTCTCCTACGTCCTTCCGGAGTCCGTACTGCTTGTAAAATCACATACGGAGATTCGCAAAAAGCTCATTGAAAAATCCACCCTCTCACACCTTGAATATCTGGGGGATGTTTTTGATCACGTTCAATGCCCATCAATTATTTTACAGGCAGAAAAAAATACCGCTCCTAAAAACAATGGCGATTTCCTTCAAAAGCACCCCGTTATCTACGATAGGAATGAATTTTTCAGAATCATGGAAAACAGACATATATCTGAGGAGGGCTTTGATTTTCTGATGTCTGATGAAGAATACCTACTTTTACAGAAATTGTCTTCAGTTCCGGGCGTCAGAACACTTAAAGACAATGCCGAATTCGCTCTCGGAATTGTAACCGGTGCCAATAAAGAAATGCTAAAATCCAGAAAAAGCCCAAAGAACGAAATCATCCTCAAGGGATCCGATATTTTCAAATATGCATTTCACATTCCAAAATGCTACATAACCTTCGTGCCTGAAAAATGCCAGCAGGTAGCACCTCTGCAATTTTACAGAGCACCCGAAAAACTCCTTTACAGATTTATAGGAGGCCGTCTTATATTTGCTTACGACAATAAACAGACCCTCTCTTTAAATAGTTGTAATATCGTAATTCCGAACATTAATGATATGAATATCAAGTACATTTTGGCAGTGTTAAACAGCAGTGTTTCAGAGTACTTTTTCAGGAAAAAATTCCGCTCCGTAAAGGTACTCAGATCCCATATAGAACAGCTCCCCATTCCCTTTGCAAATGAAACTGTTCAAAACGAAATCGTTTCGAAAATAGACAGAATTTTAGTGCTTTGTGATAATAATTCTCCAAATAGCATTTCCTCAAAAAACAATGCTGCTACAGAGGTAAAACAACAGTATGATGAGATAGATAATATCCTATTTAAACTGTATGAATTATCCGAAAAAGATATAGCTCTGATAAAACAAAATTTCAATGATGAAAACCTCTTCCTTCCGGTATAGCATTTACGGAATTTCGTGTTATAATTGATACAATCTTTCTGTAAATATAGAATTGTAATTTTTTAATTTTATATGAGGTTCTTAATGAGTAATAAAAACGAAAAGTTAAAAACCATATCACTGGAAGAACATGCCGACCAGTTATTTGATAAGATTGTTAACACGACTCAGGATTGCATTTTCTGGAAGGATACCGAGCGCAGATTCGTAGGTGTCAATCAGGCCTTTCTGGATTTCTTCGGTTTTGATTCCGTAGACTGCGTTCTCGGAAAGACGGATGAAGATATGAACTGGCACCCCGATCCTCAGCCCTATATGGATGATGAACTGCGGGTTCTTCAGGGTGAGAGTACTCACAACGTTCATGGACAATGCATTATAAAGGGCGAAGTCCGGGAGATTATCGCTTCTAAAACTCCTATATATGACGACGGCGTGATCATCGGCTTTGTCGGCTCATTCATGGATGTTACCGAGGAACAGGAGCGCATAGCAAAAATCGAACGCCTGAACAAAATGAATGATCAGCTCCTTGAAAACGAAAAACGTGCCAATAGGCGAATGTCCGAGTTTCTATCCAGAATGAGTAATGAGATTAAAAATCCCATGAAAGCAATTTCTGCTCTCTCCTATCTTGGCATGAATCAGGAAAACATCGAAGTTTTAAGAAGCGATATGAGGAAAATCTACACCTCCAGTCATTATCTCTCCAGACTGATGAGTGATATTCTGGACATCAATCGTATTGATGGAGGGAACCTTAATCTTGAACCCGAAAGAACTTCTCTTGACGACATTGTGGATGGCATCGAGAATATCACCAAAGCATTTGCGGGAGAAAAGAACATCGATGTTATGGTCAACAGAAATTACAGAGCAAATCCTCAGGTCATCTGTGACCTTGGGCGAACACAGCAGATGGTTACCAACCTGACTTCAAATGCTGTTAAATTCAGTGACAGGGGATCTCTGGTTGAGATAACCGTCACCGCCAAGCGCAAGGATGACGGTTATCATATAAACTTTGTTGTAAAGGATGAAGGCTGCGGTATCGGAGAATCCTTCATGCCCAGTCTGTTCAGAACCTTTTCCCAGGAAAAGAGAAATCCAAGTAAATACGGAAATGGTACGGGCCTTGGACTCTCGGTTGCAAAACGTCTGGCCTGCCTCATGAAAGGTGATATTACCGTAGAAAGCGAAGAAGGACTTGGCAGCGTATTCACAGCAAGCATACAGCTAAATGCCGCGCCCTTGGATTATCAAATATAAATGTAGAAAAATAAAGCAGCAACTACCGATCTTTAAAGAAACTTTTAAAATCAGGCAATTGCTGCTTTTACTTTTAGAGTGGCTTCTTGAATATCCGAAGAAATTCAGGAATTCAAATTTGAAAGAAACTTCTTTGTACGCTCCTCTCGAGGATTATTTATAACCTGCTCGGCAGGACCCTTCTCAAGAATTACTCCGGAGTCCATAAAGATGACTTCATCAGCAACATCTCTTGCAAACGCCATCTCATGGGTAACAATTATCATTGTCGTCTTCTTATCCGCAAGATCCTTTATTACCTTAAGAACCTCGCCCGTAAGCTCTGGATCAAGTGCTGAAGTCGGCTCGTCAAAGCAGAGGATATCCGGCTTAAGAGCAAGTGCCCTGGCGATTGCAACTCTCTGCTGCTGTCCTCCGGAGAGCTGATGCGGATAATTATCCGTTCTGTCCGCAAGTCCCATCTGATCAAGAAGCTCCATCCCCATCGTATGGATCTCCAGATCAGTTTTATCTGTGTGAAGGAGCTTTGGTGCAAGAGTTACATTCTCAAGAGCAGTATACTGCGGAAACAGATTAAACTGCTGGAAAACCATTCCGAAATGTAGTCTTTTCTCACGCAGCTGATCCGGTTTTTCCGGCGGAAGTGATGCATCAAAAAGCTTCTCTCCCCGAACAGTAATCGTTCCTTCATCCGGTCTCTCAAGGAAATTCAGACACCTTAAAAATGTGGTCTTGCCGCTTCCCGATGAGCCTATTATCGAAACAGTCTGCCCCTCTTCCATGCTGAAGGATATTCCCTTAAGAATTTCAGTATTTTCAAATTTCTTTTTTATATTATTAACTTCTAAAATCGGCATAGTTCCTACCCTTATCGTCAAATGTTATCTGAAGTAGCTCAGTTTTTTCTCAATGTAACCAAACAGAAGCGTCAATAATCCGCTAAACAGAAGGTAAAACGCACCCGTATAGAACAAAGGCCAGATAATTCCGCTACTCTTTATAAACGCCTGTCCATTCCAGATAATCTCGTAAACCGCAATTACTCTGGCAAGAGAAGTATCCTTTACAAGAGTAATTACTTCGTTTGAAATCGGAGGAACAATACGCTTAATAACCTGAAGCAATATAACCTTAAAGAAAATCTGCTGCCTTGTAAGTCCGAGAACCTTACCCGCTTCATACTGTCCGACAGGTATGGACTGAATTCCGCCTCTGAATATTTCAGAAAAATAGCAGGCATAGTTGAACACAAAGGCAACGAGCGCAGCAAGAAATCTTCCGTTTCCGCCGGAGCCCCATATATTAAGGCCAAGGAAAATCCCGGGTCCGTAATATATTATAAGGAGCTGCAGCATAAGCGGTGTACCGCGCACTACCCAGATCACGAATCTGATAGGAATACGCACCAGTTTTGTCCTTGTCATGGAGCCAATACTTATGAGAAGTCCCAATGGCAATGAAAACAAAAGTGTCAGTATAAAAAGTTTAAGCGTTCCAAGAAACCCTTCAAGCAGGGAAATAGTTACTGTTAAAAACATAAATGTGAATTCCTTAATCTAATTCAGTAAGTTTAGTCTTATTTCTGGTCAATTACAGCATCCTGAACACCATATGTGCCGGCAATCTCAAGAAGACTTCCGTCATCGTACATAGCCTTAAGCTGGTCATTGATATATGCTGCAAGATCTGAACCCTTTCTGCAGCCAATGCCATATTCCTCTGTTGTGAGTTCAACTGTGTGTGTAAGATCGGGATAGCTTGTACCTTCACCGATCATTGCTCCTGCCATAAGAAGATCGATAATGCATGCACCTGATGTTCCTGCCTGAACCTCCATAAGCGCATCTGCCTGTGAAGTAACTGATATGAAATCAAATCCCTTCTCTGTTGCAACCTGCTCACCTGCAGAGCCTGCTTCAACGGCATAGCTAAGTCCTGCTGCATCTTCTTCAGTCTTAACAGAATCTGCCTGATCTGCAGATACAACAACAACCTGTGCGTTATTAAGATAAGGCTTTGTGCACTCCATTGAATTAGTAACTTCATTGGTAAGTGTCATACCGTTCCAGACAACATCGATTGACTTATTATCAAGCTCAAGAATCTTGTTATCCCAGTCAATTTCAACAAACTCAGCCTCAACACCAAGTGATTCAGCTACCTTCTTTGCAAGATCGGCATCGTATCCAATCCACTCACCGTTATCATCCTTGTAATCCATGGGAGCAAAATCAGTAATACCAACAATGAGCTTCCCCTTATTCTTAATGTATTCAACATCTGAATCTGCTGCAGCTTCTTCTGATGAAGCTTCCTCTGCGTTATCATCTGCTGCCTCTGTTGTCTCAGCAGCTTCTTCAGGAGCTGTTGTTTCTGCATTCTCAGCTGCCCTCTGTCCGCACGCTGTCATCGAAACTGTCATCATCGCTGCAAGAATACCTGCCATAATCTTTTTTTTCATAAATTTTTCCTCCTCGAATTTTTGTTGTTATAAATCTTTTCGTAAATCACAATTTTTATCAAAACGGATATTATATTTTTATCCTTTAACACTTTATCACACTAAACTATTTTGTGCAAATCTTAATATTAATGATATTATTTAAACAAAACAGGAAACGTTGTCCTTTTGCAAATAGGGAAAATCAATGAATAACGAAGAGAAAACCATAAAAAAATATGAATCCATTACAAAGCTTCTTATAAAAAAGAAGCTAACAATAACCACTATGGAAAGCTGCACAGCCGGCATGATAGCGAACCTTTTAACCGATACCGAAGGTTCCTCTGCTATCTTAAAGGGTGCATTTATAACCTATAGTAACGAAGCCAAAATACTTCAGGGTGTTCCTTCAGATATAATAGAAAAGCATGGTGTCTATTCTATCGAGACGGCATCTCATATGGCACTTTCCTGTAAAAAAACCTACACCGCAGATATAGGCATAGGCGTAACAGGCACCATGGGTAACATTGATCCGGCAAATTCAGACAGCATTCCTGGTGAAATATATGCTGCCATAGTAACAGATAATAATATAGAACCCCTTAGTTTTAAGATTACAGAACCTATGCCCACAAGGCACGACTATAAGATTTTTGTGGCAGATAAAATCGCGGATGCAATCCTGCAGATAATTGATACTATCCTATAATACGCAATTTGTTTTTTTATGTTAAAATGTATTTATACATAACTAATTACACCAAAATAAGAAAGGAGCATCCGTTTTTCGGAATAATTTGTAATGACAACAGCCAATATTTTTGAGATCATCGGTTACATCGGTTCCGCTCTGGTTCTGATTTCTTTTATGATGGTATCCGTTTTCAAGCTTCGTATTGTAAACACTTTGGGAAGCCTTTTCTGCGTAGTATATGGATTTCTGATACATGCATATCCCACCGTCATAATGAATATAGCTCTGGTTGCGATAAATGTTTACTATCTGGTAAAAATGATGCGTATCCAAACTGACAATGATTACGATCTGGTCAAGGTTTCCG